>NZ_JAIWIH010000013.1:0-146178 GCF_052851135.1 Streptomyces sp. BRA346
GTGTGGGGGCGGTGTCGTCCGTCGCCGGATCGGGTGTCCGAGGGCGCGTCGCCCGATCGCGATGCTGGCCGCATCGTGCCGGGAAACCTTGCGGTTGCTGGTGCTCAGGGGCTGCTGCCAGTGCTGGGCGCCCCAGCGGGAGGTATAGGCCGGGTCGACCGCGACGATGGCGATGTCCTGCTCGGCGGCCATGGCCACCAGCCGCGCCTTCAGCTTCGCGGTGGGGAAGCGGGAGATCAGACGGCGGAAGCGCTTGTTGCGGCCGTACTTCTCCCGGCACCGGCCGTCGGTGAAGTCCAGGTCCTCGATCGCGATCGCCCCCGCCCCGGTGGCCCGGGTGTGGCGCAGCACCCTGGTGAGCGCCTGCCGGATCTGCGCATCGCGATGCTGGGCCGAACCGCTCAGGCCGTAGAAGAAGCGGCGGGGCTCGCCCACCGGGTTGCCGTGGACGTCCAGGCGCCAGGCGGCCAGGTGGTCGTCGTTCATGTCGACGGCGACCACACCACGGGCCAGCGCCGCTCCCAGGGGCAGGACAGGGACGGGGGTGCGCTGCCAGGAGGCGGTCACATACCAACGGCCCCGGGGGACATCGTGGTGGATGCGGTAGGCCACCGCCCGGTTCGCGGTAACCCGGTCCCGCCACTCCTCACCCCGGTGGCAAAATGCCACAGTCGCGTCCAGCACATACCGGCCGTGCGGGGCGTTGGCCAGACGGGCCAGCGTGGCGGGGAGCTTGACCGAGAGCTGTCCGGTGGCGGTGATGCGGATCGTCTCGTTGCCCAGGCGTTTGCCGGACTCCCCGTCCGCGGACAGGAACATCCGCGCCGCCCTCCACCGCTCCCGCCACGCCTGCTCACTCAGTCCGGCCTGGTCCAGGTGGTGGCGCAGGTGCGCGAGTTCCTTCCCGCCGCGCACCACCTGCGCGCGCCCCGCGGCCCAGTCCGCCTCCACCCCGGCCAGCCGCGCTCGCAAGGCGTGCAGGCGCCGGGACTTAGCGTGCCACTCGGCCCGCGACCCGTACCCGCGTGGCATGCCTGCCCGCTTGTCCGCCTTCGCCCCCAGCGGACGCGCCAGCCGCGCCTCGATCGACGCGATCTGCTTGCGCAGCCACGCCATCTCGGCGGCCTGCCCGCGCCGAGCCAAGGCCCACTGGTCATGGGTCGCCTTGGTGATACTGCCCGCCCATCTGGCCGATGAGACCCCGGTCAGCTCCCGCTTCCGCACCGCCCAGCTCTGACTGCCGTGCTCCAGACCTTGCCGGGAACACACCGCGAGATCACCCACGGCCAGTCCACCGAGAAACACCCCCACCTCGGTCAGGACTGCCGCATCACCTTCCGACGCGTGCAGCCGGGCCCGGATAGCCGTCCCCGCTGGGCCGGGTACCACGAACGGCGCCGCTACCTCCCGCACGTTGCCCAACCCCTTCACCCCCACCCGGCATCGAAGATGCTGCTGCCCCGCCCAACGACTCGTCGCCGAGCAACAGTGCCCGCAGGTCGTCAACTGCCCCTGCCTGGTCCATCGTCACTTTATCCACGAAGGCCGCGTGAGAGAACAGTTCCTCTGGGTTACACCCATCCGGGTCACCCGCTCCCCCAGTTCGCGGCGGGGTGTGGTCCGCGACCAGCGGATACGCGCCATGGACTTGACAACCACATTGGTCTGGACCACCTTGGTCGCACGCCTCAGGGGCCCTGGACGCGCACTGGCACCACCTCCCTTTTCCTCCCCCCACGCTCGGAGGCTGTCGTGGCACGCGCACAGTTCAGGAACAAGCTGCTCGGAACCGCGGCGGTCGCCGCGCTCACCTCCGGTGGACTGATATCCACCGGCACCGCACATGCGGCCGCCGCCGTACCGGCACACGCCGTCACCGGGTACTGGCAGAACTTCGACAACGGCGCGACCGTGCAGAAGCTCGCCGACGTCCCGGACGACTACGACATCATCGCCGTCGCCTTCGCGGACGCGGCCGGGACGCCGGGCGCCGTCGACTTCACGCTCGACCCGGCCGTCGGCTACGGCAGTGAGCAGCAGTTCAAGGACGACATCAAGGCCAAGCAGGCCGCGGGCAAGTCCGTCATCATCTCCGTCGGCGGCCAGAACGGCACGGTCTCGGTCAGCGACGACGTCTCGGCGAACGCCTTCGCCGCCTCCATCACCGGCCTCATGGACGAATACGGCTTCGACGGCGTCGACATCGACCTTGAGAACGGCCTCGACGCCACCTATATGACCAAGGCGCTGAAGACCATCCACGACAAGAAGAGCGATGTCGTGATGACGATGGCGCCGCAGACGATCGACATGCAGTCGCCGTCCGCCGAGTACTTCAAGACCGCCCTGGGCATCAAGGACTTCCTGACCGTCGTCAACATGCAGTACTACAACAGCGGTTCGATGAACGGCTGCGACGGCAAGGTCCACGCCCAGGGCTCGGTCGACTTCCTCACCGCCCTCGCCTGTATCCAGCTGGAGAACGGCCTCGCCCCGTCCCAGGTCGGCATCGGCGTCCCCGCCTCGCCCAGCGGCGCGGGCTCCGGCTATGTCGAACCGGGCGTCGTGAACGCGGCCCTCGACTGCCTCACCAAGGGCACCGGCTGCGGCAGCTTCACCCCGTCCAAGACCTATCCCGGCCTGCGCGGCGCGATGACCTGGTCGACGAACTGGGACGCGGCGAGCGGGAACGCCTGGTCGAAGGCGGTCGGCCCCAAGGTCCACGGCCTTCCGTAGTCGAATACCCCAACTGGGGACAAGTGTTCTCTGCACACCAGCGCGCCCCGGTCATGACCGACCGGGGCGCCGCCGCGTGCGCAGTGCTCAGGTCACGCCCCGCGTCACGGCTTGGGCAGCGCGCATCCGGCCAGGCCGAGGTCGATCTTGTTCCCGGCGGTCACGCACTTGGTGATCCCGTACGTCTGCTGGGCGTAGTTGATGCCCTGGCGGACCGTCACCGCCCCGCTCTCGTCGACCTCGCACGGGTTGTTGAGCGTGCAGCGCGCCCCGTCCTCGTTGCCCGTGTTGTTCACGGCCAGGACCGTGCCGGTCGTGGCGTCGACGACGGGCGAACCGGACGTTCCGCCAATCGTGTTACAGGCGGAGGTGTAGCGGACCGAGTCCTTCCAGGTCCACTCGCCTTCCTTAAGACGATATGCGAATCCGTCGATATTGCAGGAGTAGATCTTCTTCCAGTAGCCGGAGACCACCTTGATGCTGGTGCCCTGGGCCGGGCGACTCTCGGACAGTTGCAGGGCCTTGATGCCGTACCTCTGCTGTATTTGTGCGTACGTCGAGGTCAGCTGGTACAGCGAGACGTCGGTGTCGGTCATGGTCGCGTACGCGACCTTGCTCGCCCGTACCGTGCCCGCGCTCCCGCCGGAGCTGTTCAGCAGGGTGAAGCTGCGGCTCGACGCCTTGTTGACGATCACCTCTCCCGCGCTCGGGAAGCCGCTCTCCAGGCAGTGCCCGTTGGAGAGGACGAGCGCGGGGTCGGTGTCGGCGGACTTCGCGGTCCGTACGACCGAGCCGGAGCAGTTGCTGAGCGCGACCGTTCCGGCGAAGTCGACCGCCTGCGCGGCCCGGGGGTGGGAGGAGGCGGCGGCCGCCGGGGCGGCACCGACACCCACGAGGGTCGCGCCGCCCAGTAAGAGGGCCGAGAGCGCGCCGACGAGAGGTCTGTTCACAGGGGGGTTCCTTCCCTCGATGAGAAGTTCCTTCGGCTTCGACCATTTCCCTCCCTTGACCGTGTCATGCGCATGGCCGAACACTGGCGCAGCAGTCGCTCGCCCTTCACCCCCCAGGAGCAGTTATGCGACTTCGCACCCGCGGCAGACGGGTCACCGCCCTCGCCGCCCTGTTGTCCCTCGCCCTCGCCGCACCGATCGCGGCCCGGGCCGACGATCCGGCCCCGGGGCGTGCCACCTCGGCCGATGCCGCATCGGGCACCACGGCCGCCGATGAGAACGTGCACCAGTACGAGGTCGCGGGCCCGGCCACCGCGGCCGAGCGCGCCACCGTCGCCGCCACCGGCGTCTCCATCGACGAGACGGACGCCCGTTCCGTCGTCGTCACCGCCGACTCCGCGCAGGTCAGGAAGTTGCGCGCGCTCGGCTACCGGCTCACCGAGCTGCCCGGTCCGGCCGACCGCGGCAAGGGCCGGGGCGCCGTGCCGTTCGACTTCCCCTCGGCGGACTCGAAGTACCACAACCACGCCGAGATGAGCGCCGAGATCGACGCGGCCGTAGCCAAGTACCCCACCATTCTCAGCAAGCGCGTCATCGGAAAGTCGTACGAGGGTCGGGACATCGTCGCGCTGAAGATCAGCGACAACGTGGCCACGGACGAGGCCGAGCCCGAGGTGCTGTTCACCCACCACCAGCACGCGCGTGAGCACCTCACCGTGGAGATGGCGCTGTACCTGCTGCACCAGCTCACCGACGGCTACGGCACCGACTCCCGCATCACCGACATCGTCAAGGGCCGCGAGATCTGGATCGTCCCGGACCTCAACCCGGACGGCGGCGAGTACGACATCGCCACCGGCCGCTACCGCAGCTGGCGCAAGAACCGGCAGCCCAACTCCGGCTCCTCCTCCGTCGGCACCGACCTCAACCGCAACTGGGACTACAAGTGGGGCTGCTGCGGCGGCTCCTCCGGCTCCGCGGGCTCCGAGACCTACCGCGGCGCCAAGGCCGAGTCGGCCCCCGAGGTGAAGGTCGTCGCGGACTTCGCGCGCAGCCGGGTCGTCGGCGGCAAGCAGCAGCTCAAGGCCGCCATCGACTTCCACACCTACAGCGAGCTGGTGCTGTGGCCGTTCGGCTGGACGTACAGCGACACCGCGACCGGGATGACCCGGGACGACCACGACGCGTTCGCCGCGATCGGACGGAAGATGGCGGCGAGCAACGGCTACACCCCCGAGCAGTCGAGCGACCTCTACATCACCGACGGGACGATCGACGACTGGCTGTGGGGCGACCAGAAGGTGTTCGCGTACACGTTCGAGATGTACCCGACGTCGAGCGGTGCGGGCGGCTTCTACCCGCCGGACGAGGTGATCGAGCGCGAGACGAGCCGTAACAAGGACGCGGTGCTCCAACTGCTGGAGAACGCGGACTGCATGTACCGGTCGATCGGCAAGGAAGCGCAGTACTGCGCGACGGGCTGACCCCGCGTCCGGGGCTCCGCCCCGGCCCTGACGGCCGCGCGTCCCGAGCGGGCGGCCCCGGCCCCCGGTCACTCCGAGGGGCCGGGGGCCAGGGGCCGCGGCTGTCCACCCTGCCCGCGGGGCGGCCGGTCGGCCGCGGCAGGGCGGTGGCGGACCGCCCCGGGCCCTCCGGCGGGAAGCGCGGGACTCGGGCGCAGCCCGCCCGGGGCCCGGGGCGGAGCCCGGAGCGGGCCGGGCGGCGCCGCACACCCGCCGTCAGATCACCAGGCTCAGCAGGCCCGCCACCGCGAAGCCCGCCACCGACAGGACGGACTCCAGGACGGTCCAGGACTTCAGGGTGTCCCGCTCGGAGATCCCGAAGTACTTCGCGACCATCCAGAAGCCGCCGTCGTTGAGGTGCGAGGCGAAGATCGAGCCCGCCGAGATCGCCATGATGACCAGCGCCAGATGGGCCTGTGAGTAGTCACCCGAGGCCAGCATCGGGGAGACGATCCCCGTGGTGGTGACGATGGCGACGGTCGCCGAGCCCTGGGCCACCCGCAGCACCACGGAGATCAGGTAGGACAGCAGGATGACCGGCAGGCCCGCGCTGTCGAAGGCGTCCGCGAGGGCCTGGGCGACGCCGCTGCCCTTGAGGACGGCGCCGAAGACGCCGCCCGCGCCGACGATCAGCAGGAGGTTGCCGACGGGCTTGAGGGAGGTGGTGGAGACGGTCTCCAGCGACGTGCGGGACCAGCCGCGCCGGATGCCCAGCAGGTAGTACGCCAGCAGCAGGGCGATCGTCAGCGCCACGAAGGGGTGGCCGAAGAACTCGATGACCGAGCGGCCGGTGCTCGGGTCCAACGCGATGGACGAGAAGGTCGCGAAGAGGATGAGGATCAGCGGCGTGCCGATGATGGCGAGGACCATTCCCACCGACACCGGCTGCTCCGCGGGCTGCCTGCCGGCGGCGCGCTGCTCGGCCTCGACCGCCTCGCGGGCCTCCTCCGCCGCCTCGAGCATGTCCTGCGGCACGGGGACGAAGATGCGCTTGCCGATCCAGGCGGCGTACGCCCAGGCGGCGAGGACGGACGGGATGCCGACGAGGATGCCCATCAGGATGACCCAGCCCAGGTCGACGTGGAGCAGTCCGGCGGCGGCGACCGGGCCGGGGTGCGGCGGCAGGAAGGCGTGGGTCATGGACAGCCCGGCCAGCAACGGCATCGCGTAGAGCAGGATCGACTTGCCGCTGCGCTTCGTGGCCGCGTAGACGATCGGCGCGAGGACGAAGATGCCGACGTCGAAGAAGACGGGTATGCCGAAGATGAGGCCGGTGAGGCCCATGGCGAGCGGGGCGCGCTTCTCCCCGAACATGCCGAGCAGGCGGGAGCTGAGCGCCTCGGCGCCGCCGGAGACCTCCAGGATCGCGCCGAGCATGGTGCCCAGGCCCATGATGATGGCGACGTGGCCGAGGATGCCGCCCATGCCGGTTTCGATGAGCGAGACGGCGTCGGACTTCTGGACCGTGCCGAAGAGTTCGGTGACCGAGAGTCCGGCGGCCAGGCCGACGGCTATGGAGACGCCGAGCAGCGCGATGAAGGGCTGGAGCCGGACCTTGATGATCAGGTAGAGCAGAAGGGCGATGCCCAGGACGGCGACGGTCAGCAGACCGGCGGTGCCGGGGATGATCGCGAGCAGGCCACCGGTGTGGGGTGGGGTCTCGGCAGCGGGAGCGGCCGCGAGCAGCATGGAGGACTCCGGAAAGTGGGTAGGGCGTATCGCCGCACGGCGGGGGGCCGCGCGCGGGGGATGTGGTCGGGGTGCGGGTGATCAGGGGTCTGGTCCCGGCGACGTCGACGGTGGGTGTGGGGGGTCCCGGGGCGGGCGGGGGTTGGATACCCCGCCCGCCCCGGGCGTTCAGGGGGTGAGCCGAAGGGGCGCGACGGTGTCGAAAGGGAGAACGCGCGGAGACTCCGAGGAACGAGGAGTCGAGCACGGTCGGCCGTGCGGGGGCACCTCCCAGCGGTAGCTGGGGGACGGCTGAGGCGCCCCGGAGGCGAACCACCCGAAAAAAGGGGGCCGGACTCAGCCGAGCACGGCGAGGGCGTCGATCTCGACGAGCAGCCCGGCGGGGAGTCCGACGTAGATCGTCGTACGGGCCGCCGGGGCCTCCTTCAGGTCCGCGAAGAACTCGTTGTAGATCTCGTTGAACTCGGCGAAGTGGCCGGTGTCGGTGAGGTAGACGCGGATCATCACCACGTCCTCCCAGCTCGCCCCGCCCTCTTCCAGCACGGACTGCACGTTGCGCAGCGTCTGGAGGGTCTGCTCGCGCAGGGTCGGCCCGACCGGGGCGGGGGCCTGACCGGGGACCGCGGGGCCGAAGCCGACCTGACCGGCGACCTGGAGGATGTTCCCCTTCTTGACGCCGTGCGAGAACTTGGCCGGCGGCGTGGTGTGGGTGGCCGGGGTGATCGCGGTCTTCTGGAGCTTCTCGGTCATGAGGAGGAATCCTCGGCTCTCTTCTCGGGTGTTACTGGGGGTGTTGCTTCGGGGGTAACTACGGGTGGTGCCCCGGCTGTTCCTCGTCCGTCGGAGGGGCCGTCGGACGGTCCGACGGACGGCCGGGCCGGGGCGCCGCCCGAGTACTCCCGGCTGATGTCCTCCGCGGTGCGGCGCACCGCCGGGAGCAGGGTGAGCAGTTCGTCCGCTGTGACGACGACGTTCGGCGCCGACACCGAGCACGCGGCGACGACCCGACCGTCCGCTCCCCGGATGGGGGCGCCGACGCAGTTGATCGACTCCTCGTGACCGCCGAGGTCGGTGGCCCAGCCCTGTTCCCGTACGGTCTCCAGTTCCTTCAGGAACGCGGTGGCGTTGGGGGTGGAGCGGGCCGTGTACGCCGGGTACGGGAGCCGTTCGGCCAGCGCCCGCCGCTCGGGCTCCGGCAGGTCGGCCAGCAGCAGCTTGGCGACGGCGGCGACCGTGATCGCGACGGGCTTGCCGATCCGCGAGTACATCCGCACCGGGTAGCGGCTCTCCACCTTGTCGATGTAGAGGACCTCGTTCTCCTCGTACACCGCGAGGTGCACGGTGTGTCCGCACCGCTCGTTGAGCGCGACCAGATGGGGGTGGGCGATCTCCCGTACGTCGAGGTTCTCCACCGCCTCCTGCGCGAGCGCGAAGAGGCGGGCGCCGAGCCGGTAGCGCTGGTCCCGCTGGCGGTAGACCATGCCGTGTTCGTGCAGCGTGCGCAGCAGCCGCAGCGCGGTCGACTTGTGCACGCCGAGCCGCGAGGCGACCTGCTCCAGGTTGGCGGGTCCCTCCGCCAGCAGGGGCAGGATGCTCAATGCTCGGTCGACGGTCTGGCTCATGGGTCGGTTACCTCCACCACCGCGGTATCGGACCCCGATTGCGCCGGGTTTGCCCAGCCGGGGCCGAATCGCAGTGTCCCCCACTCGGCGTCGTCCAGGGTCACCAACCGGTCGGCGTACGCACGGGACGGCGGGATGCAGAGGTCGCCGGGGACGGTGAGGACGGCCGCCGCCATCAGATGGCCGTGGCGCAGCCGCTGCGCGACCGGCAGCCCGCGCAGGGTGCCGGACAGGAAGCCCGCGGCGAAGGCGTCGCCCGCGCCGACCGGGGCCACGACGTCCACGCGCAGGGCGGGCGCGAAGGTGACGGTGTCGGCGCCGTCCGCCCCGCGGGCGTACGCGGTGGCCCCGGCAGCGCCCTGCTTGACCACCAGCACGTCCGGCTCGGGCAGCGCCCCGCGGATCGCGGCCGCGCCGCCGCGTATGCCCCAGGCGGCCTCCGCCTCGTCCTCGCCCACGAAGACCAGGTCGCAGCCGCGGGCGAGGTCGAGCAGCACGGACGGTCCCTCGTCCGGGGACCGCTCGGGGTCCTCCCACAGGGAGACGCGGTAGTTGAGGTCGAAGGAGACCAGCGGGCGGCCGGGGGCGCGGGTCGTCAGCTCGCGCATCAGGGCGAGGCAGTCGGCGGAGAGGGCGGCGGTGATGCCGGTGAGGTGGAGGATCCGGCCGGACCAGGTCTGCTCGCGCGGCATGAGCGCCGGGGACATGGCCGCGGCGGCGGATCCGGCGCGGTAGTAGACGACCTCGGCGAGCTCGCCGTCCTCTTCCGGAGCCCCGGATTCCACGGCCCGCTCGCCCGCCGTACGGAAGTAGATCCCGGTGGGGCGGCGCGGATCGCGCTGGACGCCGCTGACGTCCACCCCGGCCGCCGCGATCTCCGTCAGCAGATGGTCCCCGAAGCCGTCCGTGCCGGCCCGGCTGATCCAGCGCACGCTGTGCCCCGCGCCCGCCAGCCCGCACGCCACGTTGGACTCGGCGCCGCCGATCCCCCGCGCCCACGCGGGCACCTCCGCGAGGCGTCCCGGGTGGGACGGCACGAAGGTCACCATCGACTCGCCGAGGCACACGACGTCGACACTCGGGGCTGGAGGCACGATCGGACTCGCTCCTTGCGCGTGGGGGCTGGGCATACGCACCGTTGACCGGGTGCTTGGCGGGATGTTAAACAGCGCTAAGCGTTATACGCAATGAACGTTGCAGAGAATGCAACCAGAATTCCTATGGAGGCTCCTCCATGGCCACCGACCACCGTGATCAGGCCGTAGCCCGGCTCGCCCAGGAGCGTGTCGACCACCGCTTCAAGGGGCTGCCCCCGGACGCCGAAGGCCGTACGGTCGGCGAGCTGGCCGCCGAGCGCCGCAACCTGTTCACCGGCGGCTTCACCACCCCCGTACTGGCGCTGTCGGCCGAGGCCCTGGAGCACAACCTCCTCGCCATGGAGCGCTATTCCGCCGCCCACGGCCTGGCCTTCGCCCCGCACGGCAAGACCTCCATGGCCCCGCAGCTCTTCGAGCGCCAGCTCGCCCACGGCGCCTGGGGCATCACCGCCGCCGTCCCCTCCCACGTGCGGATCTACCGGGCCTTCGGCATCCAGCGGATCTTCCTCGCCAACGAGGTCGTCGACGCCGCCGCCCTGGAGTGGCTCGCCGCCGAACTCGACGCCGACCCCGACTTCCGCTTCATCGCTTACGTGGACTCCGTACGCGGCGTCGGCCTCATGGACGCCGCCCTCCGCCGGGCCGGGGCCCGCCGCCCCGTCGACGTCGTGGTCGAGCTGGGCGCGGGCGACGGCGCCCGCACCGGGGTCCGCACGGAAGGCCAGTGCGCCACGGTCGCCGACGCGGTGACCGCCGCCGCGACGCTGCGGCTGGTCGGCGTCGCGGGCTACGAGGGCGAGGTGCCGAAGGCCGACGGCGAGCGGGTACGGGCCTGGCTGCGCCGCCTCACCGCCCTCGCCGCCGACTTCGACGCGGCGGGCCGCTTCGAGGGCGTCGACGAGATCGTCGTCAGCGCGGGCGGCAGCGCCTGGTTCGACGCGGTCGCCGACGTCTTCACCGAGCTGCCCACGCTCTCCCGGCCCGTCCTGAAGCTGCTCCGCTCGGGCGCGTACGTCTCCCACGACGACGGCCACTACCGGCACATCACCCCCTTCAACCGCATCCCCGAGGAGGGCGACCTCCAGCCCGCCTTCCGGCTCTGGGCCCAGGTCGTCTCCAGCCCCGAACCCGGCCAGGCCTTCCTCAACGCGGGCAAGCGGGACGCCGCGTACGACCTCCACCTGCCCGAACCCCAACTCGTCCGCTCCGCCCACGACGGCTCCCTCCGCCCCGCCCACGGCCTCGTCATCACCGGCCTCTCCGACCAGCACGCCTGGGTCACGGTCGCGGAGGGCGCGCAGCTGGAGGTGGGCGACTGGGTCGCCCTCGGCCTCTCCCACCCCTGCACCAGCTTCGACAAGTGGCAGCTGATCCCCTTGGCGGAGGCGGACGGGACGGTCACGGACTACATCCGCACGTTCTTCTGACCCACCCACCCGCCCTTCCCGTGGCTGCGACCCGAACCCCGCCGCGGCGGAGAGGTGCCCGCCCGGCCCCGATCCGGCCGCCCCGCCCCGGGGCCGGGGCGGAAGCCCGGGCCAGGGGCGGGGCAGTCCGAAGCCGGGCCCACGCCTCGGCCAAGGGCCCGGGCGGGGAAACCCGCAGGGTCCACCCGGCTCCCCGGGCCGGAAACCCGGCGAGGACGCACCCCGGGACGCGGGGACCCCGCAAGGGTCCCGTAGGAACTGAAAGCAGGCCTCCCGCCCCCAACCGGGGCCGGGCAGCCCGACCCCGGACCGGAGCCCCGACGGAGGTGCGCCGGGGGCCCCAGCGGGAACCGAGGCAAGCCGCCCGCCCCTCCCGGGGGCGGGGCCCCGGACCCCCTGGGCCGAGCCGGACGCCCGGGCCGGGACCGGGCAGCCCGGCCCGGGCCTCGACCGAGGGCCGGGGACGGGGAACCCGCAAGGGTTCGCGAACTGAGGGCGGGCCACCCGCCCTCGCCCGGGGCGCAGCCCCGGGACCCCGCCGCGGTGGGGCGGGGCTCCGTCCCTTGGCCGAGACGGGAGCCCGCGCCTCGGCCAAGCGGCGGGGACCCCGCAGGGGGTCCCGCACCGGCCCGGCCGGGGCGGGGGCCGCCGGGGTGTGGGGGCCCGCAGGGCCCCCACGAACCAGAGGGCGGGTGGGTGGGGACGACAGCGGCGCCGTAGGCGCGACCGGCACACAGGAAGAAGGCACCCCATGGACCTCGTCATCCGCGACGCGCGCGTCATCGACGGCACCGGCGGTGCCGCCTACCGGGCCGACGTGGGCGTGGACGGCGGGCGGATCGCCGCCGTCGTCCCCGAAGGCGGCGAACGGCCCAGCGGCCGCCGCACCGTGGACGCCGACGGCCTCGCCCTCTCCCCCGGGTTCATCGACATGCACGCGCACAGCGACCTCGCGCTGCTCCGCGATCCCGACCACTCGGCGAAGGCCGCCCAGGGCGTCACCCTCGAAGTCATCGGCCAGGACGGCCTGTCGTACGCCCCCGTCGACGACCACACCCTCGCCCAGATCCGTACCGCCATCACCGGCTGGAACGGCGACGGCTCCGACATCGACTTCACCTGGCGCAGCGTCGGCGAGTACCTGGACCGGCTCGACCACGGCTTCGACGGCCGGGGCATCGCCGTCAACGCCGCGTACCTCATCCCCCAGGGCACCGTCCGCATGCTCGCCCTCGGCTGGGAGGACCGGGACGCGACGCCCGTCGAGATCGCGCGGATGAAGCAGCTCGTCGCCGAGGGCCTCGACCAGGGGGCCGTGGGGCTGTCCTCCGGGCTCACCTACACCCCCGGCATGTACGCCACCGACTCCGAGCTCACCGAGCTGTGCCGGGTCGTGGCGGCGTACGACGGCTACTACTGCCCGCACCACCGCTCCTACGGCGCGGGCGCCCTGCGCGCGTACGAGGAGATGGTGGCGCTCACCCGCGACGCGGGCTGCGCGCTCCACCTCGCCCACGCCACCATGAACTTCGGCGTCAACAAGGGCCGCGCCCCCGAACTCCTCGCCCTGCTCGACTCCGCGCTCGCCGACGGCGCCGACATCACCCTCGACACCTATCCCTACCTCCCCGGCTGCACCACCCTCGCCGCCATGCTGCCCAGCTGGGCCGCCGAGGGCGGCCCGGAGGCGACCCTCGCGCGGCTGCGCGACGACGCGACGGCCGAGCGCATCCGGCACGTCGTCGAGGTGGAGGGCGCGGACGGCTGTCACGGCGTGCCCATCGAGTGGGACCGGATCGAGATCTCGGGCGTGAACGACCCGTCCCTCGGCGACCACGTCGGCAAGACGGTCGCCGCGAGCGCCCGCGAGCGCGGCGAGGAGCCGTGGACGACCGCCCGCCGCCTGCTCCTCGACGACCGGCTCGGCCCGACGATCCTCCAGCACGTCGGCCACGAGGAGAACGTCCAGGCGATCATGAAGCACCCCGTCCACACGGGCGGCAGCGACGGCATCCTGCACGGCGCGAAGCCCCACCCCCGGGCGTACGGCACCTTCCCCCAGTACCTGGGCCGCTACGTCCGCGAACTGGGCGTCCTGTCCCTGGAGGAGTGCGTCGCCCACCTCACCGGCCGCCCCGCGGCCCGCCTCCGCCTCCCCGACCGCGGCCTGATCCGCGAGGGCTACCGCGCCGACCTCGTCCTCTTCGACCCGGACACGGTGGCGGCGGGCTCCACCTTCGAGAACCCGCGCACGCTCCCGACCGGCATCCCGCATGTCCTCATCGACGGCCGCTTCGTCATCGAGGACGGCCGCCGCACGGACACCCTGGCGGGGCGTGCAGTACGCCGCGTCAGCCCCCGCCGTAATTGACGCTCACCGAGAACCCGAGCCGGCAGCTCGTCGTGACCGCCCGACTGGGTGAGCGTCCGTCACGTCGCCTTTTGCTCAGGGTCGTTGGCTTCCGGAACTATGGCCGCATGGCCTCCATGAAACAGTTCGACCCCGCGTCCGGGACCCGCGATTTCCTCGCCGCCGAGTACGAGCGACGCGAGCGCGCCTTCGCGACCATCCGGACGGTGTTTGCCCGGTACGGCTTCCAGCCGCTCCAGACGCCCGCGTTCGAACGGCTGGACGTCCTTACCGGCAAGTACGGGGACGAGGGAGACAAGCTGATCTTCAAGATCCTCCGGCGCGGGGAACATGAGGCCACCGGCGAGGCCGACCTGGCACTCCGCTATGACCTCACCGTCCCACTCGCCCGCGCCGCAGCGGCTTACGGCAGCCAGCTCCCGTCGCCGTACAAGCGGTACGCCATCGCCCCCGTATGGCGGGCCGACCGGCCCGGTAAGGGGCGCTTCCGTGAGTTCGTCCAGTGCGACCTGGACATCGTGGGCTCCTCCTCGCCCCTGTCGGACGCCGAGGTCGTTCTCGCACTGCACGATGCCCTTGAAGCACTCGGAGTCCCCGAGTTCCGCTTCCTGGTGAACTCCCGCCACGCGCTGTTCGGCCTGCTGGAGGCGTACGGCGTCCCGGACGATCTCGGTTCCGGTGCGCTGATCACCCTGGACAAGCTCGACAAGCTCGCGCCGGAAGCGGTCGTGACCGAGCTGGTGTCCGGCCGTGGCCTCTCGCAAGAGGTAGCGCAAGGCTTGGTCGATGACCTCACCGCACCGAACGCGGTCGAACGCGTCAGGGATCAGTTGAAGTCCAGCGACACCGGCCAGGCCGGACTGACCGAGGTAGACCGGTTGCTCGACCTCACCAAGGACACGATCCCTGCCGAGCGCATCGGCTTCACCCCAAACCTCGTACGCGGACTCGATTACTACACCGGGATCATCTTCGAGGTAGCCGCCCCGGGCATGCCCGGATCGATCGCTTCCGGAGGCCGGTACGACGGACTGATCGGCCGACTCGGCGGCAAGGACTCTCCCGCCTGCGGTGGCTCACTGGGCATTGAACGCATCCTGCCCCTGCTCTCACAGGAGGACGACGCCACCTATGCGCAGATCGACGTGGCCGTCACCGTCATGGGCGAGGAGCAGTCCGCCGACAGCTTCCGCCTAGCGGCCGATATTCGCCGCGCGGGAATCCGCACAGGTATCTATCTCGGATCGAGCGGGAAGTTCGCCAAGCAGATGAAGTGGGCCAGTGATCAAGGCGCCCGCTTCTGCCTGATCTACGGGGCGGCCGAACGCGAAGCCGGAACGGTCACCCTTCGGGACATGGACAGCGGCGAACAGGTTCAGGTCCCACTCGATCACGCCGTCGCAGAACTCTCACGGCGGTGCGCTCCATCCAGTTGACGCGCAGCGGGCCCGTTCCTCTGCCGCTTGTTTCCAAGGAGGAAGCGGATGGGAACGCAAGGCGATCGGATCTTCCGGACCACTGCCGAGCGGGGGTTCCCGGACCCCTGGCTCAGCTTCGGGGACTCCCTGTGCGACGAGGCAGCCCTCAGCACCGAACTGACCCGAGCCATCACCACGGCACGCAAGGAGCCTGCGGACGGGACGCGCGCGGAGGTCATGCGCGTCTTCCAGGCGAAGGAAGCGAACCTTCAGCGGTGCGCGGGCATCCTGGACCAGGTCCTCAGCGACTACGACACTTCCGGGATGTGGCAGGTCCTGGACGAGCGGGCCAGCAGGCTGGACGTCCAGGACGTGCTGGCGACGTGGGGCCGGACGCAGGCGCTCCACCCGTTCCCTGTCGTGCTCCGCAGCCTTGAGTTCAACTGGGGCTACATGAAGGAGTACGGCGTCCGGGCGTTCTACGAGATGACGCGGGGATACGTCTCGCGGCTCCAGGAGAACACCCAGCGGTGGCACGAGGCGTGGCTCCACGAGGTCACCACCGGTGTGGTGGACCGCATCACGTCCATCGAGTGCGACCTCGCCAGCATCGAGGCGCCGATGCACTGCGACGTATGCAAGAAGACGATCACGGCGCTGCTGTACCTCGACGAGTAGCCGCATAAGGTGCTTCGACCGTACCCGTCCAGCGCGGCGGGTACGGGAGCGTCGGCGTACATTGTCTCTACTGAAATTCAGGAGCGCCATGCGCCGTCGATGCGACGCGCTTCACGGAAGCTGCCATCGCCGACCCGACGGGACACTTCCTCCCACTCGCGCATCACTCTTCGTCTACCCTCCGGATTCAGAGGCCAATCGGTGCGCGTAACCGGTCTGTTCGCGTACACCGGCTCCCACGAGATGGCATGGAAAGGAGCGCCCTCGGGGAGCAGTGTCGCAAGGGTATGAACCGTCCTGCGGTGATACCACTTACTGATAGCCGTGAGCGTCAAACCAGCTTCCACCGCTTCGCGCAAGTACGGAAGCGCGAGCTCCACGTTCTGCCACGTGTTGACGGACTGATCCTCATAGCGGATGACGGCATCGGGGACGCCACGCTCTATGAGAAGCCTGCGGAATTCTCTGCCTTCCACAACACCGTTGTGGCGGTTGACCCCGCCCGTCGCAATGATGAGCGGAGCCAGCCCCTGATGGTACCGCTCGGCCGCGATCTCCACAGGCTTAGCCTGATTAGTCCCGAAGACAAGCAGGGCGACAGGCAGTCCCACCGGGGGCGGCGCCTCGATGTCCACGAATGCCGTGATCTCGCCGATCCGGCCGCTGTCCAAATCTTCGCTATTCATTTGCGACCCGTTCGGCTCATTAAGTGACTGGACATTTCCCTGAAGCGAGAATCATATTCGGCGACCTGCCGGGCATCAGCGAAATCCCGCTTGAGGACCTGGTTGAACTTGCCAGCAAGAACCACGGTCGGCCATGCGGGCTGGTCGCCGACGAGGGCGGCATGCCCAGCGGAAAGGGCCTCATCGAGGTTTCCGATTCCGGCTTGAGCAAGGGCCAGGATCAGGAGAGCACGAGCGTGACCTGGGGAATGTTCTCCGCGAGGGCGCGCGGGGTGGTGATGTGTCTCGATGACCCGGTTCGTCGACGACACAGCTTCTCGGAAGCGGCCCAGCAACATCAGGGAGGTTGCCGTATAGGGTGGATCTTCCGCCAAAGCCATCGAGAAGACTCCGGCCGTCTTTGCACCGGAAGGAAGATTCTTCATTGCCTTCGCGGCATAGCATCTGGATTGTTCCATGCCCTCGGCGTCGCCGACCATGGCCGCTGTCCGCATTTCTTGTGCGGCGAGTTTCGCGTGAACAACCGTACCCATCGGGGTGGCAGTCCGCCCTTGAGAAGCGAGTGCCATCGACTGATGCGGGCGCCCCTGGTAGAAGGCAATCATGGACTGGGTCCACATGGACCAGCCCGCAAGCTCCGGCTTCCCTGTCTCTCTGCTTCGGCGCTCAGCATCAGCACACCAGAGATGGGCCGACGCATGAGCCCCCATATCGCACGCCGCGATGCCGAGCAAGCATGATAGCCAGCCAGCGGCCAGGCTTATGTCCTTACGTTGCGGCACGACCCCGACACTGTCCAAAAATTTGTTTGCGTACGACCTGACCATCAAGATTTCGTCGTACACTTCCGATGGCGGCATAGCAGAAACGGAATGGGCGTAGTGTTCGACGAGTTCGCCGAGACTGTCCGCGACAATGCCAGGACCATCGTCAACCATCACATCAAGAACCTGAATGACGCGCCGACTTCTGTCCAACTGCATAGCCGCCATTGGACCTACCGCCAGTGCGGCGGCACTCGCGGAGACGAAAGCGCGTCGGTCCACAGATACCACCTCCCCCTGGCACGGCACTTCGGGGGCGAGACTTTCAGAATCTTCCAGCTCGGGAGCGAGCATGTTCTCGGCGCCATTACTGTCATTACCAGCCCCGCCAATGTCCTCTGGGGAACCCTCCCAAGGCCGGGGAGGCAAGCCCAACATTTCGCCAGGGATACCGAAACCATCGGCAACGCGTTCGATTACTTGCTGTCCACGGATGCCACGAACGCCTCGGATGATGTCGCTGACCCGAGCGCTGGTCATCTTCCCGATGGCCGCCGCCATGGCGGCGTGGCTTGCCCCGGTGCGCCGGTTCACGAGTCGGAAAATCTCTCGGAAGTCCCGGGTGGCGCATGCGCGCTGCATGGCCTCGCTCTGTAACAGCACGCCAGGAATCGTCAGTGGATAGTCGCTGCGCCGTGTTTCGCGTTCGTCCATGGGCCACCTAGCAGTGATGGGCAGGGATCTCTTCTCAGAGTAACCCCGGCCCCGGAACGGGGTTCCCCAAATCAAACAGCGGGGTTCCCCGTTCGTGGTTCCGCCGCGTGTCCTCAGGCTCGAAGCTCTTGAAGCGGCATTCCCGTGCCGAGCAAGACCCCCGCGACCGCTGCACACGGCCCGGGGGCATGGTCAACGCTGAAGAGGAGCGTCAACATGCGGAAGAGTACCGCCCGAACGGTACTGCGGAGACTGCGCGAACTGATCACCCGTCGCCCGGGCCGACATAGCGCGGCGTATCTCGCCACTCGCCCCGTCCTCGTGGCACCTCCGAGGTCTCCCCTGCCCTCCGCCCGCCGGTCGCATCCTTTCTGGTGCAGCGATATGCCCACCCTTCACCTCCCGCGCGTCCCGGCAGAGGAGCGGATTCCGAT
This sequence comes from Streptomyces sp. BRA346, assembly GCF_052851135.1. Lineage (NCBI taxonomy): Bacteria > Bacillati > Actinomycetota > Actinomycetes > Kitasatosporales > Streptomycetaceae > Streptomyces > Streptomyces sp. BRA346. Next base: position 18,110 of record NZ_JAIWIH010000013.1, read on the forward strand.
CTTCTGGGACACGGACCCGGCACCTCCGTACATCCCCCACTTCTTCGGAGCACGCACGGAGGCGACACGGTGACCGCGACCAACGGTCTACGGCTACTGCCGTGGTCAAGTCCCGATGGCAAGCCGTGCTTCCTGTCAACGGACAGCGGCAGCAGCCGCTTGAGTCGCAGGGCGGATGAGATCGAGGACCTTCAACTGTCCATGGGCGCTGAACTCCTCGGCCACGCCAACGCGCTGCTCAATGAACGGAAGACGGACGTCCGGGAAGTCCGCTTCCTCGCGGAACGGCTGTGTGAAGCGCTGCGTGACGCACTACGCGTCGCAGGGAGCCGGGGCGAACGCTTGCCCACACACGATGACGAAGCCGGTGCCGACCAGCCCGTTGCGCCGGGTGTGGCCCACTCCTGACTCCCTCGTCGGCCACCCGTCAGGCGGGGCCGACATCCAAGCCCTCCGGAGCCCTCATGCGTTCCCTGCCACTGCGCCCACAATTCGCATGGTTGGAGATCACCGGTTTCTGCAACTTGAGTTGCCGCCATTGCTACGCGATTTCCTCACCGCAAGGTGACCACGGAAACATGACTGATGCGGATTGGATCCGCGTCATCGATCAGCTGAACGCCATGGGCGTGCGGGACGTGCAATTCATCGGTGGTGAACCGACTCTTCACCCGAGTCTGCCCGCGTTCATCCGCCATGCGCACGAGTACGACATGCGCATCGAAGTCTTCAGCAACATGACCCACATCAGGCCGGAGGTGTGGGAGATTCTTAAACTGCCCGGTGTCCGCCTCGCGTTCAGCTACTACAGCGACAACGCGGCTGACCACGACGAAGTGACCGAGGTGCGTGGCTCCCACGCGCAGACCCGGGCCAACGTCGAGAAGGCACGGGAACTCGGAATCAAGATGCGCGGAAGCGTGATCCACGTGCTTGAGGGACAGCGCGAGGCAAATGCGCATCACGAGCTGCTGCAACTCGGAATCCGGGACATTCGAACGGACACCATCCGACCGTTCGGACGAGGCGCGGAGGGCGCTCCCCCGAGGCTCGAACAGCTCTGCGGAAGATGCGGGCGCGGAAATTTCGCTGTGCTGCCCGACGGGCAGGTCACGCCGTGCGTCTTCTCGCGCTGGATGAGCCTGGGGAACGTGCATGACATGAGCCTCCAGGAGATCTACCAAGGCGAAGCGATGCAGGAGGCGCGCGCCGAACTGGAGAGGGTATTTCCGCACACTGCCGTGAGTTCGACGCCGGTGTGCAATCCGGACTGCAACCCGGCTTTCGACACATGTTCGCCTCAACTGGCCTGTGCCCCGGATGCGGAATGCGGCCCCACGAACAGCGGGGACGACGTCGCTCGTAACGGCGTGATCCCCCGTATGTCCCCGCGCCGATCCGTCCGGTACGCGAATCCTGCTGTGTCCGGCACCGACTGTTAACCGCACGAGCGGGGGAACATGTGGGTTCCGGAGGCAGAGACGAGGTCCGGGTGAGTAGCGTGGCGTTGCTGGACTTCAACGGATGGAGTGGGCCCATGCACGATGCGTCTGTGATCTCGCTCTACCTCGCCCGTCGTGACGCGTTCGCCGAGTTCCTGAATGCTGTTGACGCTGAATGCCAGGTCGCTTGGCACCGCAGCGATGGGCGGTTCAAGACGGCGGACGGGCAGCCTGATGAGGCAGCGGCGGTGAGTGCTGTGGACGGGGCGTACCTCGCCAGTCGCGCTACGTTCAACGTCATCGACCTGATGGGGGTCGGCCCGGTCAAGGAGGCCCGCACCCTGGTAGAGCGGACCTCGGCGCTACACAAGGACGGTGGCACCGATCCGAATTGGTACGACTTCAAGAAGGCTCGCGAGGAATTTCTGACTGCCGCTACCGGCTACCTCAAGGGCATGCTCGGCGAAGAGTGACTACACGGCACTCCCCGTCGTCCGAGTACGGATGACGGCTTACCCCTTGGTCAGGCAGAAGGGGTGCCCGGCGGGGTCGGTGAAGACCCGCCACCGGTCCCCGCCCGGCTGTGCCTCCGGCTTCGTCGCGCCCAGCTTGCGCAGCAGCGCCCCGGGGTCGGCACAGTCGAGCGTGATCGCCGTCAGCTTCATCTGCGGGGGCATGGCAACTTCTGTGACAGCCATCGTGGGGTGACTTCGCGCGTTCGTGAGCGTCACACCGTAGTGCCTCCGCGGCCGCGACGGGCCGTGCGGGACGGCCGGGTGCGCGAGCTGGCCTGGCTGCCGCCCCAGTCTCCCGGGCGGGCGCGCGGCCGACGGCCCACGCCACACGCACCGCCCCGGTCAGCCGCCCAGCTCCGCCTCCACGAACCGCCGCAGGTGGCGACGCGCGTCCTCGACGCTCAGGGCCGGGACCTGCCGCAGCCGCCGCAACGCCAACCCGTCCGCCAGCGCGGAGAAGCGGAGGGTGAAGTCCGCCGGGTCCTCGCAGCGGAAGTCGCCCTCGGCGCAGCCCCGCTCCACCAGCGACCGGATCTCGCCGTGCCAGCTCTCGTACCGCTCGGCGGCCCCGCGCGCGAACGTCTGGTCGCGCTCGCCCGCGTTCCAGTAGTCGAACCACATCCGCCAGTGCCGGTCCGTGTCGTCCGTGAAGAGCGCGTCGATGAGCAGCCGCAGGCCCTCCGCGCCGCTGGTGGCGCGGTCGGCGGCCTCGGTGAGGGCGGCGTAGTAGCGCTCTATGTGCAGGACCATCGCCTCGGAGAGGACTTCCTGCACGCTGTCGAAGTGGTACGTGACGGTGCCGACGGAGACCCCCGCCGCCGCGGCGACCTCGCGTACCCCGACCCCCGCGGTGCCCCGCTCCGCAATCAGCGGAACGGCGGCCTCCACGATCAGGCGGCGCCGTACCTCGGTCGGCTGACGGGTACGGGCCGAGGCGGCGACGGCGCGCCTCGGGGGGCGGCGATCGGAGGGGGACGAGGAGGTCACGCGGACGTCCTCGGGATGGTGTGCTGCCATGCGCGGTGGGCCACTGTCTCTCCGTTCGCCCGTGCTTCGACGCTGCTGTCCATGATGAATTCCTCCGCCGTGGCACGCAGTTCGGTCGCGGTACGGATCTCCGCGTCCCAGCCGTCGCGCCGCAGCCGGATGGTCCACCGCGAGCTTGCCACGGCGGACAGCGGATCGCCGGAGCGGATGCGGTACGTCTCGCGGGCGCTCTCCTCGTACCGCAGCCCGTCCGGGTAGGTGCGCGAACCGCCGTAGTTGGGGTCCACGTCCAGCACCCACTCCCCCGTGGCGACGTCATGGGTGACGGTCCGTTCGGGGCGGGGCTCGGCGGGCGCGTCCACGGTCACGGCGAGCGGCGTGGCCTGTTCAGGCTCCTCGAAGGTGATCGGCTCGCGTGCGGCGTCCGCGCCGGGGTCGCGTACGGGCAGCAGCAGCGCGCTCTGGCCGGGCCGTACGGTGAGCTGTCCGCGCTCGCCGTGCGGCCACACCCACGGCCAGTACGCGTCGGAGACCGCGACCCGGATGCGGTGGCCGGGCGGGAAGGCGTAGCCGGTCCCGTTCAGCTCGAACTCGACGTCCTCGTACGTCCCCGGCTCCCACTCCACGGCCTTCTCCCGGCCGTGCCGGGACATCAGGTTGAGCACCCCGCGGGTGACGAGGGTGGACGAGCCGTCGGGCGCCACGTCGCAGACGCGCGCGATGACATGGGCGCGCCGGGTCGCGCTGTCGAGGCGCAGCCGTACGCGAGGGCGGCCCAGGATCTCCACCCGCTCGTCCAGGGGCGCCGAGTCGAAGCACACCGAACGGCCGTCCTCCTCGCGCTGGTCCGGCGGCAGATCGGTGGCGTTGCCGAAGGGGAAGTAGCGGCCCGCGTCGAGCCCGGTGTGCAGCGGGGAGCGTACGATCACCGGCTCGTCGCCGCCGCCCAGCGGGCGTTCGTCCCAGGTCACGGACGGGGACGGCCAGGCGTCGTCGCCGACCCAGCGGCCGGGCATCGTGTCGTACGAGGTGGCGGGCGGCACCGGGTCGTTGATCCACGCCCGGAGCAGCGGCTCGTCCATGACGCCCGTGTCGGTGTCCTTGAGCCAGTGGTCCCACCAGCGCAGCGTCTCCTGGAGGAACCCGATCGCCGGGCCCGGCGGCAGCCCCCGGTCCGGGTACTGGTGCGACCAGGGGCCGATCAGTCCGCGTACGGGTGCGTCGATGTGCTCCACCAGGCGCAGCACGGTGTCCCGGTACGGATCGGCCCACCCGCCGACCGCGAGCACGGCGGCGTCGACCGCCGCGTAGTCCTCGCACACGCTGCCGTGCCGCCAGTACGCGTCCCGCTCCTGGTGCGCGAGCCAGGTGTGCAGATACGGCTCCAGCGCGTCGAGCCGCTCCCGCCACATCGGCATCCAGCGGTCCTCGCCGACGGAGGTGGGGTGCGGGGGGCGCGCGGTGAACGCCAGCATCGTGCCCGCCCAGGCGAGCATGTCGATGCCGAGGACGGCGCCGCCGATGTAGTGCACGTCGTTGTCGTAACGGTCGTCCGCGGAGCACACCGTGACGATCGCCTTCAGCGGCTCGGGGCGCAGGGCGGCGATCTGGAGCGCGTTGAACCCGCCCCAGGAGATCCCGAACATCCCCACCTTGCCGGTGCACCAGGGCTGCGCGGCGAGCCAGTTGACGACGTCCACGCCGTCCGCCAGCTCGGTCTCGTCGTACTCGTCGCGCATCACGCCCTCGGAGTCGCCGCTGCCGCGCAGGTCGACGCGTACGGAGGCGTAGCCGTGCCCGGCGTACCAGGGGTGACGCTGGGCGTCGCGGGGGGCGGTCCAGTCGCTCTTGCGGTACGGGAGGTATTCCAGCAGGGCGGGTACGGGGGCGGTCTCCGCGTCCGTCGGCCGCCAGACGCGGGCGTGCAGCCGCGTTCCGTCGCGGGTCGGAATCCATACGTCCTCGACCCGCACCTCACGGTCGAAGGCTTCCCTGTACCTCACGCTTCTCCTCTACCTGGTGTTGTGTACGCCTGCGGCGGGCCGTCCCCCACCCCGCCCCTTCCCGAAACCGGGGGCAAGCCCCCGGCCCCCGTTGCGGGGGCTCCGCCCCCTGCACCCCCGCCGGGGCTCCGTCCCTGGACCCCGCTCCTCAAACGCCGGAGAGGCCGGGATTGGGGCACGTCCGCCCCCGGCCCCCGTTGCGGGGACTCCGCCCCCGAAACCCGCTCCTCAAACGCCGGAGAGGCTGGGATGTCCCGGCAGGGGCTGGGCGGTACGCGGGCTGAAAGCTGGGGCGAATCCGCCGTCGGCCCACGCTCCCCCGGCGGGGCGGATGTGCGCCACGTTGTGGGCAATCGTTCCGCGGAGGGGGCACCTCCCAGCGGTAGCTGGGGGAGGAACGGGTGGGCACAACCCGGCCACCGGGCCGCACCCGGCGACGAAACCTCACGGGGCAACGCCCCTCCCGGGGCCTGGGGCCCGCGGGTGCGCCCTGGGGCGCAAGCCCCCGCGGGGTCCGGGGCTGCGCCCCCCGCGCGGCGGAGCCGCATATCGATGCTGCGGGAAGGGGCGGGGTGGGGGCTAGCCATCCGCCGCCCGCCACCTGCGCACCCGGTGGCCACCGCCCAACTCGTCCCAGCCCGCGCCCGCCTCCGCGGCATCCGCCCAGTCGTCGGCCGCCCCGGCAGGGGCCACCGCATCCGGGTCGGGTTCGAGGGCGGCGGCCATCAGCTGCCGCGTATACGGGTGGCCCGGGGCCGCGAAGACGGCATCCGTCGGCCCCTCCTCCACCACCACCCCGTGCCGCAGCACCACCACCCGGTCGGCGATCCCCCGCACCACCGCCAGGTCGTGGCTGATGAAGAGGCAGGCGAGGTCCCGCTCCCGCCGCAGATCGTCGAGCAGGCGCAGCACATCGGCCTGCACGGACACATCCAGCGCCGTGGTGATCTCGTCCGCGATCAGCACGTCCGGCTCACCGGCCAGCGCCCGCGCGATGCCGATGCGCTGGCGCTGGCCGCCGGAGAGCTGTGCGGGGAGCCGGTCGGCGAAGTCGGGGTCGAGGCGGACGTCGGTGATGAGCCCGCGGGCCCGCGAAGCCGCCTCGTCCCTCGAAGCCGCCGTGCCGAAGAACCGCAGGGGCCGCCGCACGGCGTCACCCACCGAACGCCGCGGGTTCAGCGACGTGTCGGCGTTCTGGAACACGAGCTGGATCTTGCGCCGAAGCGCCAGCGGCCGCCGCCGCGCCGAGACGCCCAAGTCCCCGTCCCCGTGGGTCATCGCGCCACCCGAGGGGCCCCGCAGACCGGCCAGGGCCCACGCGAGGGTGGACTTGCCGCTGCCGGACTCGCCGACCAGGGCCAGCACCTCGCCCCGCCGCACCTGGAAGGAGACACCATCGACGGCCCGGGACGAACCGTAGTCGATCGTCACATCCCGCACATCAACAGACGGAACCGCGTCGTCCGGCACCACCCGCTTCGGGCGCACCTCCCGCGTCCCGTCCTCACCCACGAGGGCGAGCCCGGTATCGGTGAGCCGAGGCACACTGGCCAGCAGACGACGCGTATACGGATCGGCGGGGGCGTCGAACAGCTGCCGCGTGGGGGCCGCTTCGACGACCCGGCCCGACTTCAGCACGCACACCTCGTCGGCCATCCGCGCGACGACGCCCAGGTCGTGGCTGACAAGAACCGCCGCGAGGCCGAGTTCGTCGCGCAGGGAGCCGACCAGGTCCAGGACGGAGCGCTGGGTGAGGACGTCGAGCCCAGTAGTGGGCTCGTCCAGCACCAGCACCTTGGGCCGGGTGGCGATGGCCATGGCGATGGCGACCCGCTGCTGCTGCCCGCCGGAGAGTTCGTGCGGGTAGCGGCGGGCGAGTTCGGCGGGGCGCGGCAGCCGGACCTGTTCGAGGAGGTCGGTGACAGGCACGTCGCCGCCCGCCTCGGCGATCTGCCGCCCGATGCGCATGGAGGGGGTGAGGGCCTGGCCCGCGTTCTGGGCGATCATCGCGACTGTACCGCCGCGCAGCCGCCGCAACTCCCGCGCCGGAAGGGCGAAGACGTCCTGCCCGTCGACGCGCACCGTGCCACCCGTGAGCCGCGAGCCGTACCGGAGATGGCCCAGCAGGGTGGCGGCGACGGTGGACTTGCCGCTGCCGGACTCGCCGACGAGGGCGAGGGTTTCACCCGGCGCGAGGTCGAACGAGACGTCGTGGACGACGGGGATCTCCCGCCCGCCGGAGCGGTAGGCGACACCCAGGCCCGCCACGGAAACGATGGCGCTCATCAGGAGCCCTCCCGGATGCGGTCGACGCCCCACGCCTTGGACAGGCCGTCGGCGGCGAGGTTGAGCCCGACGACGAGGGTGGCCAGGGCGATGATGGGCGCGAGGCTGGCCATCGGCACGACGGTGATGGCGGTGCGGTTCTCGGAGACCATGAGGCCCCAGTCGGGGGTGGGCGGGTCGGCGCCGAAGCCGAGGAAGGACAGCGAGGAGATCAGCAGCACGACCCACGAGGCGCGCATGGCGAATTCGACGCACACCACGTCGATGATGTTGGGCAGCACCTCGCGCCGCAGGATCGCCCAGGTGCTCTCGCCGCGGGCGCGCGCCGCGGTGACGTAGTCCTGGGGGACGACGGCGAGCGCGGCGCCGCGGACGACGCGTACCACCTGGGGGACGCAGATGACGCCGATGGCCAGCACGATGACGCCGGAGCCGGTGCCCAGCGCGGTGACGATGACCAGCAGGACGAGGATCGCGGGGATGGACAGCACCGCGTCCAGGATCCGCATCAGCACATCGTCCAGCCAGCCGCCGCGCAGGGCGGCCGCGCAGCCGAGGACGGTGCCGAGCGCGATGGTGAGGAGCGTCGCGGTGACGGAGACGCCGAGCGCGTACCGCCCGCCGTACACCACCCGGGTCAGCACGTCGCGCCCGTACTGGTCGGTGCCCGCCCAGTGGTCGGCGCCGGGCCCGAGCAGCGCGTGCGAGGCGTCGCCGGTGGTGGGGTGGTACGGGGTGAGCAGCGGGGCGAGCAGCGCGATCACGAGGTGGACGGCGACGATCGCGAGCCCGATGGCGGCGGGGCGGGAGGAGCGTACGGTGCGCCAGGCGCGGGCGGCGGAGCCGGAGGCCCCTGACCGGGCGGACGGTGCGGGAACGGGGGCCGGGGCAGGCGTCTTCAGCGCGCTCATCGGGTCCTCCCTCCTCGGGTGCGGAGCTTGGGGTTGAGGGCCATGGAGCCGAGGTCGGCGGCGAGGTTGCAGATGACGTAGACGACGGCGCTGATGAGGGCGATGGCCTGGATGACGGGCAGGTCGCGGTTCTGCACGGAGGTGAGCAGCAGCTTGCCGATGCCGGGGTAGTTGAAGACGTTCTCGACGACGGCGACGCCGCCGATGAGCCAGGCCACGTTGAGCGCAATCACGTGGAGGGTGGGCAGCAGGGCGCCGGGCAGCGCGTGCCGGGTGACCACGCGCCAGGTGGAGAGCCCCTTGAGGCGGGCGGTGGTGACGTATTCGCTCGCCATGACGTCGATGACCGACGTACGGGCCATCCGCACGATGTACGCGGCCATCACGATGGCGAGCGACGCGGCGGGCAGCCAGACGGCCGGGAGCAGTTGACCCGTGGAGGCCCCCGGCCCGTACAGCACCACGGCGGGCAGCACGGGGACGGTGACGGAGAAGGCGAGCACCAGCAGGGTGGCCACGACGAACTCGGGGATGGACATCCCGACCAGGCTGACCGTGGAGATAACGTGGTCGGGCCAGCGGTCGCGGTAGAGCCCGGCGAGGATGCCGAGGACGAGCGAGCCGGTGACCGCGAAGAGGACGGTGACGACGGCGATCATGGCCGAGTTGCCGAGGTACTGGGCGACCTCGGAGCCCACCGGCTTGGTGGTGACCAGCGAGGTGCCGAAGTCGCCGTGCAGGGCGCCCTTGATCCAGTCGACGTAGCGCTCCCAGGCGGGCTGGTCGAGCCCCATCTGCTTGCGCAGCGCGGCGACCGCGTCGGGGGTGGCGTCCTTGCCGAGCACCTGGGTGGCGACGTCGCCGGGCAGCGCCTGGACGGCCAGGAAGACCATGACCGAGGAGAGCAGCAGGGTGCCGAACGCGGCGACGACGCGGCGGACGATGAAGGTGAACACGCCTCTCACGCCCCCTTCAGGCCGATGCCGAGGTAGTCGAACTCGAAGCCGTGCTCGGCGTAGCCGCGCACCTTCCGGGAGATGCCGGTGAGCCGGTCGGCGAACATCGGGGTGATCGCCCCGCCCCGTTCGATCACCAGGGTCTGCGCCTGCCCGTACAGCTCGCGGCGGCGGCCCTCGTCGGTCTCGCGGCGGGCCCGGTCGAGGAGCGCGTCGAACTCCTTGTCCGACCAGGCGGTCTCGTTGTACGAGGAGCCGCTGCGGAAGACCTGGTTGAGCAGCTGGTCGACGGGGCGCCCGGTGTACCAGTAGGTGGCCATGAGCGGCTTCTTCATCCAGATCTGGGTGTAGTACGAGTCGGCGGCCGCGGTTTTGACCCGGATACGGATCCCCGCGCGGGCCACGGACTCCTGGTAGGCGAGGGCCATGGGCGTGAAGATCGGGTCGTAGGAGGACGTGTAGAGGTCCACCGCCAGCCGCTCGTGCCCGGCCCGCTTCAGCAGATGGCGCGCCCGCTCGGGGTCGTGGGCGGGGTGGGCGGCGATGTGGGTGGGGTCGCTGGGCGGTACGGGGTTGTCCCAGCCGAGCGTGCCCGCGCCCTGGAGGGCGACCTTCCGGATGTGCTCGGGGTCGTAGGCGAGCTTCATGGCCTGCCGGACCCGTACGTCCGTGAACGGCTTCTCGGTGGTGAGCATCGGCAGCACGTACCACTGGGCGTTCTTCGACCGGGCGATGGTGGCGCGGCTGGAGGCGGCGATGACGCGGGCGGTGGCGAAGTCCAGGTTCGTCTGGGAGAGCAGGTCGACCTGTCCGGCGAGCAGGGCGTTGGCCCGGGCCTGCATGTCGGCGACGGAGAAGAAGTCGATGGCGTCCAGCACCGGGCGCCCGGCCCAGTGGTCCCCGTACGCCACGACCCGGCCGGGCCCGGCGGCGGTGAAGGAGGCCAGTTTGAACGGTCCGGTGCCGATGCCGGTGCGGCCGATGGACTTGGCGCTGCCGTCGGGGACGACGTAGCAGTTGTAGTGGGTGAGCAGGCTGGGGAACTCGGCGTGCGGGCTCTTCAGCGGGATCACGAGGGTGTGCGGATCGGGGGTGCGCAGCCGCCCCGGGTCGATGAGCGGGGCGAGCACCGGGCCCTGCGGGGAGGCGGTCGCGGTGTCGAGGATGTGCCGCAGGGTGTAGGCGGCGTCGGCGGAGGTGAAGGCGGAGCCGTCGTGGAAGGTGACGCCGCGGCGCAGCCGGAAGGTCCAGGTGCGCGCCGTGGCGTCGGGCTCCCAGGACTCGGCGAGGTCGGGGGCGACCTTGCCCTCCTTGTCGACGCGGACGAGCCGGTTGTAGAGGGCACCGAGGTATTCGTACGCGGACAGCGCGCTCGCCGGGTCCAGGGTCTCGGCGTCGGAGGCGGGCGGACGGGCGATGCGCAGGGTGCCGCCGCGGTCGGGGCGCCCGGCCGGGCCGCGGCTGGGCACGGCCTCGGACGGGGACGCGGACGCGGCGCCCGAGCAGCCGGTCAGCAGGGCTGACCCGGCGAGGGCACCGCCGCCCGCGGCCGCCGCGGCGAGCACCGACCGCCGCGGTATCCCGGCCGCCCCGGGGTCTGTTCGGAGGGAGGTCTCGGACATGGACGGGGGCACCTTCGCTTCGGGGCCCGGTTCGCCTCCGGGGCGGCTTCGGCCAGGCCCCTTCGGCTCACGCGCCGACTCGATTCGTTCAGATTCGTTCAGCTGAACGATTGGGTGAGGTGCGTGAACGATAGCCAGCGGTTCCTCCCAGGCCAACCCTTCGTTCGCGGAAATTAACGGGGGTAACCCACTTGTTACCGACCGGCGCGAAGGGGGCGCACCGCGCCCATCACGGTCCGCAAGCGCTCCCGCACACCGTTCACACGCTGTCCACGTGGTGAAAAACACCGAGCGTCGCCGGTTACGCCCCCGTACAGTGGCCGACATGCAGGTGATCCAGTCCACGAAGCTCGCCAACGTCTGCTACGAAATCCGTGGCCCGGTACTCGAGGAGGCGATGCGACTGGAGGCAGCGGGTCACCGCATCCTCAAGCTCAACACCGGCAACCCGGCGACCTTCGGGTTCGACTGCCCGCCGGAGATCCTCGAGGACATGCTGCGCAACCTCGGCGACGCCCACGGGTACGGCGACGCGAAGGGGCTGCTCTCCGCCCGGCGCGCGGTGATGCAGCACTACCAGACCCAGGGCATCCACCTCGACGTCGAGGACATCTTCCTCGGCAACGGCGTCTCCGAGCTGATCCAGATGTCGATGCAGGGGCTGCTGGACGACGGCGACGAGGTCCTCGTCCCCTCCCCCGACTATCCGCTGTGGACCGCCTCGGTCTCGCTCGCCGGCGGCACCGCCGTCCACTACCGCTGCGACGAGCAGGCGGACTGGCTGCCGGACCTCGCCGACATCGAGCGCAAGGTGACCGACCGCACCAAGGCGATCGTCATCATCAACCCGAACAACCCCACGGGCGCCGTCTACAGCGAAGAGGTGCTGCGCGGCATCACCGACATCGCCCGCCGCCACCAGCTGATCGTCTGCTCCGACGAGATCTACGACAAGATCCTCTACGACGGCGCCACCCACACCCCGACCGCCGCCCTCGCCCCGGACCTGCTGACGCTGACCTTCAACGGGCTCTCCAAGGCCTACCGCGTCGCGGGCTACCGCAGCGGCTGGCTCGCGGTCTGCGGCCCCAAGGCCCACGCCTCCAGCTACCTGGAGGGGCTGACGATCCTGGCCAACATGCGGCTGTGCGCCAACATGCCCGCACAGCACGCGGTGGCCGCCGCCCTCGGCGGCCATCAGACGATCAACGACCTGGTGCTGCCGGGCGGGCGGCTGCTGGAGCAGCGCGACACCGCGTACGAGTTGCTGACCCAGATCCCGGGCGTGAGCTGCGTGAAGCCGAAGGGCGCGCTGTACGCGTTCCCGAAGCTGGACCCCAAGGTCTACAAGATCAAGGACGACCGGCAGATGGTCCTCGACCTGCTACGGGCCGAGAAGATCATGATCGTGCACGGCACGGGCTTCAACTGGCCGGAGCCGGACCACTTCCGCATCGTCACGCTCCCGGCGAAAAAGGACCTGGCCGACGCGGTGACCCGGATCGGGAACTTCCTCGACGGATACGGCCAGCCCTGAGCGACCGGAAGCGAGTTTCTACAGAAGGCTCAACTTTAGACTTTGTCTAAGTTAGGATGGCCTCCTGAACGTTTGGAGGCCATCCATGTACGAGCCGATCCGCACCAAGTCGGTCCACACCATGGCCGAGCCCGAGCCCGACTTCCCCCACCGCTCCCGCGAGGAGGAGCTGGACATTCGGCTCGCCGGACATCTGACCGCCTTGCTGACCGTGACCGACGAGTTGCGCGCCCTCACCCCGGACCCGGCACTGGACGAGGCCGCCGAGCGCCTGGCCGACCAGGTCACCCGGCTGCGCGACGGCCGCGCCCCACTGCGCGCCGCCCCCACCGCGGCCAGCGCCGACCCGGCCCATGTCGCCGCCCTCCACCAGCGCGCCCACACCCTGGCGGGCTGGGCCCTGGTCATCGCCACCTCGCGCGAGGACACGGCGGCCACCGAGCTCACCGCCGAGCGCCTGGAGGCGCATGCGGCGGGGCTGGCCGTCGCGGTCTGAACGGAATGGCCTGAACGGGGTCTGAACGGGGACGGTCCGAACTGGGGCCGTCCCGGGGTCATGGCGCACGATGGAGCCATGACCACCCTCACCCTCGTCCAGGGCGACATCACCGCGCAGCACGTCGACGCCATCGTCAACGCGGCGAACTCCTCCCTCCTCGGCGGCGGAGGGGTCGACGGCGCGATCCACCGGCGGGGCGGGCCCGAGATCCTCGACGCCTGCCGCGACCTGCGCGCCTCCCGCTACGGCAAGGGGCTGCCCACCGGCCGGGCCGTGGCCACGACGGCGGGGCGGCTCGACGCCCGCTGGGTCATCCACACCGTGGGCCCGGTGTGGTCCGCCGCCGAGGACCGCTCCGGCCTGCTGGCCTCCTGCTACCGCGAGTCCCTGCGCGTCGCCGACGAACTGGGCGCGCGGACGGTCGCGTTCCCGGCGATCTCCACCGGGGTCTACCGCTGGCCGATGGACGACGCCGCCCGGATCGCGGTGGAGACGGTCCGGGCCGCGGACACGGCCGTCGAAGAGGTGCGCTTCGTCCTCTTCGACGAGTCCGCGTACGCCGCCTTCACGGCGCAGACCGATTAAGGGCTCCTCAGGCGCCCTCGCCGAAGCGCGCCGCCTCCTTCGTCCACGCCGCGGCCTGATCGCTGAGCGACAGGCCGAGACCGGCGCGGTTCGGGATGACCATGCGGCCGTCGCGCAGCTCCATCCGCTCGTTGAACAGCGGCTCCAGCCACTCGAAGTGCTCGACCCACGCGGTGCGCGGGTAGGCCGCCGAGAGATGGGCGTGGATCTCCATCACGAAGTGCGGGGCGAGGCCGCGGCCCTTGTAGTCGGCGAGCGTCATGATCTGGAGGAACGGGGTGATGCCGCCGACCCGTGGGGCGTCGGGCTGTACGAAGTCGGAGGAGCCCGCCTCGATCAGCGCCGCGTGCTCATGCGCGCTGGTCAGCATCTCGCCGGTGGCTATGGGGGTGTCCAGGGTGGCGGCGAGGGCCGCGTGCCCCTCGGCGTCGTACGCGTCGAGCGGCTCCTCGATCCAGGTCAGGTCGAACTTCTCCAGCACCCGGCCGACCCGGGTGGCGGTGATCCGGTCCCACTGCTGGTTGGCGTCCACCATGAGCGGTACGCCGTCTCCCAGATGCTCCCGTACGGTCTCCACCCGGGCGAGGTCCACGCGCGGGTCCGGCGAGCCCACCTTGAGCTTGATCCCGGCGACGCCCCGGGCGCGGGCCAGGTCGATGTTCTCCAGCACCTGCTCGATGGGCGTGGAGAGGAAGCCGCCGGAGGTGTTGTAGACGCTGACCGCGTCGCGGTGCGCGCCCAGCAGCTTGGCCAGCGGCAGCCGCGCGCGCCGGGCCTTGAGGTCCCACAGCGCGATGTCGAACGCGGCGACCGCCTGCACGGCGGCCCCGCTGCGGCCCATGGACGCGCCCGCCCACACCAGCTTGTTCCACAGCCGGGCGATGTCGCTGGGGTCCTCGCCGATCAGCTCGGGCGCGATCTCCTGGGCGTGGGCGTACAGCGCGGGCCCACCGGCCCGCTTGGAGTAGCTGAAGCCGAGCCCCTGATGGCCGCCCTCGGTGCTGATCTCGGCGAAGAGGAAGGCCACTTCGGTGAGCGGCTTCTGTCTGCCGGTCAGCACCTTGGCGTCGCTGATGGGCGCGTGCAGCGGCAGGTACACCAGGGAGAGCCGGATCGCCGAGACCCGGTCGGTGCTCGCCTCGCCGGGAGCGGAGGCGAAGGGTTTGAAGGCGACGGATTCACTGGGCGCGACACTCATGCGGTGCTCTCCTCGGCATCGTGCTGGGGTCCAGGGCCTACCATCCGTCGCCGCCCCGGAAACCGTCCAGCCCCGAGGTGTAGGGACTCCCCTTGATCACGTCCGGGCACATATGAGCACAGGTGGACATAGTCCGGGGCCCGCACCGTGGGGATGCCGTTGGATCCGTGCGGTGCGGGCCCCGGCCTGGTGACGTGGCGGTTCAGTCTGTTCTTGGAGAGGACCCCTGGGACGTTCACACCCCCGGGGGGAGGAATCGCATCCTGAGCCGGGCGGCGCGGAGCGCCGCGGTGTCGCTTGCTGGGGGTTCGGCCGCAGGGCGGCCGAGTGGCGCCTTCGGCGGAGCCGGGATGCTGGTGAAGGGGACGGATTCACCCGGTCGGGTGGTGGCGAGTGAACGCGTGTCGGACCGTCGTGCGCGTGTGTACGTTGGGTGATCGTGAAGCTGACCGTGCAGGTGAGACTGCTGCCGACGCCCGTGCAGGCGGCGGCACTTGAGGCGACCCTGCGTGCCTGCAACGAGGCCGCCTCTTGGTGCAGCCGGGTCGCCTTCGACAAGGGCGTGACGCGCAATTTCGCGCTGCGCGAGCACACCTACGGTGAGATCAAGGCACGGTGGGACCTGGGAGCGCAGGCCGCCCAGCACGTGATCAAGAGGACGTGTGACGCGTACGCAACCTTGAAGTCGAACCTGAAGGCGGGGAATCTTGGCAGGCCGGGCTCGAAGCGGTATCGCAGCGCGACCGGGAAGCCGGTCGCCTTCCGGCCGGAGAGTGCGCAGCCGTACGACGACCGGATGCTGTCCTGGCAGATCCCCGAACGGCGGGTGTCGGTCTGGACCGTGCGCGGGCGGGTCAAGGACGTGGCCTTCACCGCCTCCCCGCAGCATCTGGCCACCCTGGCCCGGTACCGGAAGGGCGAGTCCGACCTGCTGTGCCGGGACGGCATGTGGTTCCTGCTGGCCACCTGCGAGGTCCCCGAAGCCGAACCGAACACGGACCCGGTGGACTTCCTCGGTATCGACCTGGGCATCGTGAATATCGCCACCACCTCGGACGGCGAGATCATGGCCGGGCGCGAGATCAACCGAGTCCGGGCCCGCGAACGCGAGCTGCGCACCACATTGCAGAAGAAGAACACCCCGTCCGCGAAGCGGCGTCTGAAGAAGCGGCGACGCAAGGAGGCGCGACGGGCAAAGGACATCAACCACAAGATCGCGAAACATGTGGTGGCCGAGGCAGAACGCACCGGTCGCGGAATCGCCCTGGAGGAGTTGACGGGCATCCGTGAGCGGGTACGGCTCCGCAAGCCCCAACGGGCCACCCACTCCAGCTGGTCATTCCACCAGCTGGGGGCATTCATCGCGTACAAGGCCCGCCGGGCGGGTGTACCGGTGGTGCACGTCGATCCGGCGTACACCTCCCGCACCTGCGCCGAGTGCGGGCACATCGACAAAGCGAACCGGGTCTCCCAGGCCTGGTTCGCGTGCCGGAACTGTGGATTCGTTGATCACGCAGACCGGAACGGCTCCCGCAACATCCGCGCCCGTGCGTGGGAGTTGTGGCGACGCGGGGCCGAGTCAACGGCCCCTGCCCCACCACCGGAGCACACGCACCGGGGTGGGGCTGGACGCAGACGCAGTGCCGCAACCAGCGGCGCCCGTTGTGCAAGCCCGTCGCTTTAGCGACGGGTAGTTGACCCCAGGCGCTGCACCAGCGCCCGGTACTCGTCCCACAGCTCCTTGGGAGTGTGGTCACCGAAGGTGTCGAGGTGCTCGGGGACCAGGGCGGCCTCCTCGCGCCACACCTCCTTGTCGACGGTGAGGAGGAAGTCCAGCTCCGCGTCGCTCAGTTCGAGGCCGTCGGTGTCGAGCGCCTCCTTGGTCGGCAGCACGCCGATGGGGGTCTCGACCCCGTCGGCCTTGCCGTCCAGCCGGCCCACGATCCACTTCAGGACGCGGCTGTTCTCGCCGAAGCCGGGCCAGACGAACCTGCCGGCGTCGTTCTTGCGGAACCAGTTGACGTAGTAGATCTTCGGGAGCTTCGACTGGTCCTTGTCCTTGGCGACGTCGACCCAGTGGGCCATGTAGTCGCCCATGTTGTAGCCGCAGAAGGGCAGCATCGCGAACGGGTCGCGGCGCAGCTCGCCGACCTTGCCCTCGGCGGCCGCGGTCTTCTCGCTCGCCACGTTGGCGCCGAGGAAGACGCCGTGCTGCCAGTCGAAGGACTCGGTGACGAGCGGCACCGCGCTGGCGCGGCGGCCGCCGAAGAGGATCGCCGAGATCGGCACGCCCCTGGGGTCCTCCCACTCGGGCGCGATGATCGGGCACTGTCCGGCGGGCACGGTGAAGCGGGCGTTGGGGTGGGCCGCGGGCGTCTCGCTCGCCGGGGTCCAGTCGTTGCCCTTCCAGTCGGTGAGGTGGGCGGGCTGCTCCTCGGTCATACCCTCCCACCACACGTCGCCGTCGTCGGTGAGCGCGACGTTGGTGAAGACGGAGTTGCCCCACAGGGTCTTCATCGCGTTGGCGTTGGTGTGCTCGCCGGTGCCGGGCGCGACGCCGAAGAAGCCCGCCTCGGGGTTGATCGCGTACAGCCGGCCGTCCTCGCCGAACCGCATCCAGGCGATGTCGTCGCCGATCGTCTCGACCGTCCAGCCGGGGATGGTCGGCTCCAGCATCGCGAGGTTGGTCTTGCCGCACGCGCTCGGGAAGGCCGCGGCGACGTACTTCGACTCCCCGCGCGGCGGGGTGAGCTTGAGGATCAGCATGTGCTCGGCGAGCCAGCCCTCGTCACGCGCCATGACGGAGGCGATGCGCAGCGCGTAGCACTTCTTGCCGAGCAGCGCGTTGCCGCCGTAGCCGGAGCCGTACGACCAGATCTCGCGGCTCTCCGGGAAGTGCGAGATGTACTTGGTGCTGTTGCACGGCCACGGAACGTCGGCCTGGCCGGGCTCCAGCGGGGCGCCGAGGGTGTGGACGGCCTTCACGAAGAAGCCCTTGTCGCCCAGGACGTCGAGCACGTCCTGTCCCATGCGGGTCATGGTGCGCATGGCGACGGCCACGTACGCGGAGTCGGTGATCTCGACACCGATCGCGGACAGCGGCGAGCCGAGCGGTCCCATGCAGAACGGGACGACGTACATGGTGCGGCCGCGCATCGAGCCCCGGAATATGCCCTGTTCCCCCGCGAAGATCTCGCGCATCTCGCCGGGGTCTTTCCAGTGGTTCGTCGGACCCGCGTCCGCCTCCTTCTGGGAGCAGATGAAGGTGCGGTCCTCGACGCGCGCCACATCGCTGGGATCGGAGGCCGCGTAGTACGAGTTGGGGCGCTTGATCGGGTCGAGACGTTTGAACGTGCCCTTCTCGACGAGTTGCGCACACAGACGGTCGTACTCCGACTCCGAACCGTCACACCACACCACTTCATCGGGCTGGGTGAGGGCGGCGATCTCGCCGACCCAGGAGATCAGTTCCTGGTGGCTGGTCGGGGCCGTGATGAGGGAGGAAGCCACATTGCTGGGCGCCACGATCGCTCCATCCCGCCGGAACCGCACTGCTCCGGCGTCTTGGTTTGAGGGTTTTGGGCGAATATGTGCACGCATATCCGCATATGGAGACAGCTACCCCTTGGGGGCTGCGACCCGGATGCTCAGCTCATCCGGTGCCGACCGCGCTCATTTGATCATCCGACGATGTGGGGCATCTGTCCAGTGGGCACCTTGGTGACCATCACCACTCGATACGACCGGTAACTCACGGTGGCTGGGTAGCATGAGCACCATGACTGCAGCCGCGCCCGACGCCGCCGTTGAAGCCTCACCAGGGCCCGAGGCAGGTCCGATTCCCCTCAAACCCATGCTGCGCGGCTGGCTGCACGCCGGCATGTTCCCGGCCGCGCTCGTCGCCGGGGTGGTGCTCACCGCCCTCGCCGACAGCCCGCGCGGGCGCATCGCCTGCGCCATCTTCACGCTCACGGCCTGCGCGCTCTTCGGTACGAGTGCCCTGTACCACCGGGGCAATTGGGGCCCGCGCGCCACGGCGGTGCTGCGCCGCCTGGATCACGCCAATATCTTCCTGATCATCGCGGGCACCTACACGCCCTTCACGCTGCTGCTCCTCCCGCAGGGCAAACAGGAGCTGCTGCTCTGGCTGGTGTGGGCCGGGGCGCTCGCCGGGATCGCCTTCCGGGTGTTCTGGGTCGGCGCCCCGCGCTGGCTCTACACCCCGTGCTACATCGCGCTGGGCTGGGCGGCGGTGTTCTTCCTGCCGGACTTCCTGCGCACCGGCGGCATCGCCGTCATGACGCTGATCGTCGTCGGCGGCCTGCTCTACAGCGCGGGCGCGGTGATCTACGGCACGAAGCGCCCCAACCCCTCACCCCGCTGGTTCGGCTTCCACGAGGTGTTCCACTCCTTCACGCTCGCCGCCTTCGTCGTGCACTACGTCGGAATCTCGCTGGTCGCCTACCAGCATTCCTGACTCGATTCCTGACTCGGCACCGTCCGCCGGTGCCCGACAATGATCGACATGGCCTCCGCACACACGTCTCCCGCCGGACCCCGGCCCGGGCTGCGCGAACGCAAGAAGATCCAGACCCGGCAGGCGATCCGGCGGGCCGCCTACCGGCTGTTCGCGGACCAGGGCTACGACGCCACCCCGGTGGACCGGATCGCGGAGGCCGCCGACGTCTCGACCAGCACCGTCTTCCGCTACTTCCCCACCAAGGAGGACATCGTCCTCACGGACGAGTACGACGAGGCCATGGCCGCCGGGATCCGGGACCGGCCGCTGGACGAGCCGCCGGTGTCCTCCCTGCGGCGGGTCCTGATCGGCATGGCGCGGCAGCTCACCGATGACGAGCGCGCGGAGATGCTGACCCGCCTCACCCTGATCCGGCAGGTCCCGGCGCTGCGCGCCCGCATGGGCGAGGGCATGGCCAAGACCGGCACCCTGCTGGGCGAGGTGCTGGCCGAGCGCAGCGGCCGGTCACCGGAGGACCTGGAGGTGCGGGTGCTCGTCGGAGCGGTCCTCGGCGCCCTCCAGGAGGCCGTCTTCCACAGCTTCGACCACCACCGGGTGGACGCCATGGAGGACGACATCGACCGCGCCCTGGGCATGCTCGCCCGCGGCCTGCCGCTGTAACCGGCCCGCTGTCAGCCGCCGAGCTTCGCCGTCAGCGCCGCCACATCGGCCGTCGGGGCGTCGCAGGTGAAGTGGCGGCAGACGTACGCCGCCGGGTGCCCCTCCAGCAGCACCCGCCCCTCCAGCAGCGGTACCTCGTCGGAGCCGGGCGCGCCCACCGCGATCACCGCTCCCGGCGCCGTGCCCAGCAGCGCGGCCCGGTGCAGCGCGCGGGTCGCGGGATCGTCGTCCGGCCCGACGACGGCCACCTCGCGCGGCCCGTCCAGTCGCGCCTCGGCCACCGCGAGCCCCCAGCCGATGAACCGCGGCACCCGTGCCGCCAATGCCCGCACCACGCCGAGCGCCCGCTCGGCCGCCTCCCGATGGCGGCCGCTCCCGGAGACGGCGGCGTACGACAGCAGCGCCCCGGCGGCCGCCGTCCACCCCGAGGGGACGGCGTTGTCGGTCGGGTCCTGAGGGCGGCGGATGAGCGCCTCGGCGTCGTCGGCGGTGTCGTACAGGGTGCCGTCCTCGGCGGCGAAGTGGTGCAGCACGGTGTCCAGGAGCAGCCCCGCGAAGTCCACCCACACGCCCTCGCCGGAGACCGCGGACAGGGCGAGGAAGCCCTCGGCCACATCGGCGTAGTCCTCCAGCACGCCCGCGTGGGCGCCCACGGCGCCGCCCAGCGAGGTGCGGGCGAGCCGCCCGCCGTTGTCCATGTGGAGCCGTACGAGCAGGTCGGCGGCCTCGGTCGCGGCCTCGACCAGGTCGGGGCGGTCGAAGTAGGCGCCGGTCTCGGCGAGCGCGGCGATGGCCAGCCCGTTCCAGGCGGCCACGATCTTGTCGTCGCGGCCGGGCCGCTCCCGCCGCTCCCGCGCGGCCAGCAGGCGCTGGCGTACGGAGGCGAGCCGGGCCGCGTCGGCCGGGCGCGCGCCGTCGGGCAGCTGGAGGACCGAGGCGCCCTGCTCGAAGGTGCCCTCCTCGGTCACCCCGAAGTACGCGGCGGCGTGCTCGGCGTCCGCCTCGCCCAGCACCTCGCGCAGCTGCTCCGGCGTCCAGACGTAGTACGCGCCCTCGACGTGCCGACCGGTGCCGTCGTCGCTGTCGGCGTCCAGCGCGGAGGCGAATCCGCCCTGCTCGGTGCGCATCTCGCGGACCAGGAAGTCGGCGGTCTCCAGGGCGACCCGGCGCGCGAGGTCCGAGCCGGTGGCCCGCCAGAGGTGGGCGTAGACGCGGCACAGCAGCGCGTTGTCGTACAGCATCTTCTCGAAGTGCGGAACGATCCATTCCGCATCGACGGCGTAGCGCGCGAACCCGCCGCCGAGCTGGTCGTAGATGCCGCCGCGGGCCATCGCCTCACAGGTGGCCTGCACCATCTGCAACGCGCCCTCGGCCCCGGTCCGGGCGTGGTGGCGCAGCAGGAACTCCAGCGCCATGGACGGCGGGAACTTCGGCGCCCCGCCGAAACCGCCGCGCACCGCGTCGAATTCCCGGGTCAGCCCCATCAGCCCGGCGGCCAGGTCCTCGGCCCCGGGCGGCTGGGGCGCGCCGGAGCCCAGCGCGATGCCGGTGCGCTCGGCCAGGTCCTGCACGATCTTCCCCGCCACGTCCCGGACCTCGTCCCGCCGGTCGGCCCACGCGGCGTGCACGCCCTCCAGCACCTGCCGGAAGGAGGGCATGCCGGGCCGGGGGCGGGGCGGGAAGTAGGTGCCGAAGTAGAAGGGCTCGGCGTCGGGCGTCAGGAACACCGTCATGGGCCAGCCGCCCTGCCCGGTGGCGGCCTGTACCGCCTCCATGTACACGGCGTCCACGTCGGGCCGCTCCTCGCGGTCGACCTTGACGGAGACGAAGTGGGCGTTCAGATAGTCGGCCGTCTCGGCGTCCTCGAAGGACTCGTGCGCCATGACGTGACACCAGTGACAGGAGCTGTACCCCACGCTCAGCAGCACGGGGACCCCGCGGTTGCGCGCCTCCTCGAACGCCTCGTCCGACCACGGCCGCCAGTCGACCGGGTTGTCGGCGTGCTGGAGGAGGTACGGGGACGTCTCGTGCGCCAGGCGGTTCGGCATACCCCCATCCTCTCCCACCCCGCTGGACCGGTCCCAGCGCCACCGGTTCGGCGCGTACCGTGATCAAGCCGTGTGGCGGAAGGGCGGATGTCGATGGACGAGATCTCCTACCGGGACGCCACCGAGCTGGCGGAACTGATCCACGAACGGCGGGTCTCCGCGGTGGAGGTGGTGCAGGCGCATCTGGACCGCATCGAGGCGGTCGATCCGAAGGTGAACGCCGTCGTGACGGTGGCCGCCGAGCAGGCGCTCGCCGCGGCGCGCGCCGCCGATCGAGCGGTGGCGGCGGGCGGCACGGTGGGGGCGCTGCACGGTGTTCCGTTCTGACCTGATGCGCGGGTGAACGGCGAAGGGGCGCTCAGGTGGCCGGGGCGCTCCCCTGGAGCTGCTTGACGGCCTGCACGAGGGGCGCGAGTTCCGGTTCGGCGGACGCCTGGTCGAGGGCCTCGCGCAGGGCGGTGTTGTGGGTGGGGCGCGCCTCGTCCAGCAGGCGCGCCCCCTTGTCGGTGACGTCGACGTAGATGCCGCGGCGGTCGGTGGGGCAGAGGTAGCGCGAGAGCAGGCCGCGGTCCTCCAGCCGGGTCACCAACCGCGTGGTCGCACTCTGGCTGAGGACGACGGAGTCGGCGACCTGGCGCATCTGGAGATGCCCGCCCTCCCCGTCGTGCTGGCGGCTGAGGACGTCCAGCAGGGAGTACTCGCGCGCGCTGAGGTCGTGGGAGGCCTGAAGGGCCCGCTCGACGCGCCCTTCGATACGGCCGTGCAGCAGCGACAGGGCACACCAGCTGTGCGCCAGGGCGGTCATCGCCGGATCGGTGGCAGTCATGATCAGTGCTCTCTTTCCGGGCTGTCGGGCTCTCCGGGCTGTCGGGCCGGGCTCACCGCCCTCATCTTCGCACTTACTATACCCGCGCTTGCATTAGTCGGCGTGTGCAATTATTGTCTGCGCCTGTTGTTGCTCATGCCTGTAGCTGCTGTGCACTGGCTTCCGTCGCGCACACGTACATCAAAGGACCCCCTCTCATGCCGCTCGCACTGCTGGCCCTGGCCATCGGCGCCTTCGGAATCGCCCGCGAGGACCTGTTCGTCAGGACCTGGCCGCCCTCGCCGACCTCGACCGCGGCCTGCGCACCGGCCCCGACCCCGACACCCTCAATTGAGCCCTCCACCACGACCGCCACCGAGAAGGGCGTCACCCCATGCAGATCGATCTCTCCGGCCGGACCGCCCTGGTCACCGGCTCCACCCAGGGCATCGGAGCGGCCATCGCCACCGGCCTCGCCCGCTCAGGCGCCCACGTCGTCGTCAACGGCCGCGGCGCGGAGCGCGTCGAGGAGACGGTCCGGACCATCCGCGCCGAGACCGGCAACGAGAACACCACGGGCGCCGTGGGGGACCTCGCGACCGAGGAAGGCACCCGCGCCGTCCTCGACGCCGTCCCCCGGGTGGACATCCTCGTGAACAACCTCGGCATCTTCGGCTCCGCGCCCGCGCTGGAGATCAGCGACGACGAGTGGCGCCGCTACTTCGAGGTCAACGTCCTCTCCGCCGTGCGCCTCATCCGCGCCCATCTGCCCGGCATGACGGAGCAGGGCTGGGGGCGCGTGCTCAACCTCGCCAGCGACTCGGCCGTGGTGATCCCGTCAGAGATGATCCACTACGGCATGACGAAGACCTCGCTGCTCGCCGTCGGCCGCGGGTTCGCCAAGGAGGCCGCCGGCACCGGAGTCACCGTCAACTCCGTGATCGCCGGGCCCACCCACACCGGTGGCGTCGAAGGGTTCGTCCGCGAGCTGGTCGGCGACGAGCTGCCCTGGGAGGAGGCGCAGCACGAGTTCATGCTCAAGCACCGCCCGCAGTCGCTGCTGCAACGCCTCATCGAACCCGAGGAGATCGCCAACCTCGTGGTCTACCTCGCCTCGCCGTACGCCTCCGCCACCACCGGCGGCGCCGTGCGCGTCGACGGCGGTTACGTCGACTCCATCCTCCCCTGACCGTCCCTCCCGATCCCTTCTCCCCCGGCTCCTCCCCTGACCTTCTTTGTCCACAGGGGGAGTTATCCACAGGGCTGCCGGAAATGAGGCAGAAGCGGAAGACTTGGGGAGCAACGCGCGATTCACGCGTGGCGCTCGTGCAGGAGGGGGATCACATGCCGGGCTCACTGGCCGTGCTGCGGGACAGCCACCGGACGGAGGTCGAGCGGCTGCTGACGCGGGCCGTCGAGGAGGAGGTGCGGCGCACGGGCGGCCGCACGGACGGCGGGGTGCTGCTGACCCGCGCGCGGGGCTCGCTGGACGACATGGCGGCGACCGCGGCCGAGGAGTACGGCGCGTATGTGCGCTCCCTGGACGAGGCGGCCGCGGGCAGCAAACCGCTCTCGGCGATGCTGGGGCGCGAGCGGCTGTCCACCCCGGCGCTGGCCGCGGCGGTGGCGGCGGCCGCCGCCTTCGGCGCGGACCTCACCTTCGGCACCTCGGCGGGCACGGCGCTGGGCGCGGGCGTGACCGCGGCGGTGGCGGGGTCGGCGGCGGCCGTCCTCAAGCTCACCGCGGCGCACTGGCCCGCGGCGCACCGCCAGGCGGCGCTGCGCAACCAGCCCGGCGGGCCCGAGCAGTTGCGGCTCCAGTGGCTGACGGCGGTCGAGGTGCGGGGCATCCGGCCGTTCATCGACCAGCACCGGATGACCTCGGCCGCCACCCGCCAGGGCGGCGGCCCGGCCAAGCGCTCCTCCTCGTCCGGCGCGCAGGCGCCGCGGCTGCGGGGCGCGGACCGCAGCCAGGCGGCCCGCAGGCGCACCGTGTTGGAGCAGTCCTTCGGCCATCTCCCGCAGGCGGACGGCCCGTTCGCCGGGCGCCGCGCGCAGACCGGCCAGATCGCCCAGTGGGTGCACCAGGCGCGGGCCAGCACCGAGACCAAGCCGACGGTGGTGCTGCTGGAGGGCCCGCCGGGCTCGGGCCGCACCATGCTGGCCGTGCGGGCGGCCCATGAGCTGCGCGACCAGTTCCGGGGCGCGTGCCTGGTGGATCTGCGCGGGGACAGCGCCGAGCAGGCCCCGCTGTCGACCCGCGACGCGCTGCTGCATCTGCTGAACCGGCTCGGGGCGCCGCGTGACCAGCTGCTCTTCCGGGAGCGGGCGGGCCAGGACCAGCACCTCAAGCGGCTCATCGAGCTGTATCACCAGCATCTGACCGGGCTGCCCGTCACGATCGTGCTGGACGACGCGAGCGACGCCGAGCAGGTGTGCACGCTGGTCCCGGAGCGCTCGGACAGCCTGATCCTGGTCACCTCGCGCACCCCGCTGACCCTGCCGCCGGACCTGGCCGCGTGGGTGCACCGGCTGGAGGTCGGCCCGCTGGACCAGTCGGGCGCCGAGGAGCTGCTGCGGGTCTCCGCGGAGAACCCGGCCGGGCCCGGCCCGTACGACGGGCAGTCCGTGGAGCGGATCGCCGAGCTGTGCGGGCGGCTGCCGCTGGCGCTGCGGATCGCGGGCTCCTCCCTGGGCCCGCGCACCCCCTCCGCCCTCGCCACCGATCTGGAGGCGTACGGGCCGGTCGACCCGGTCGAGCGCACCCTGTGGCTGCGGTACACGGACCAGCAGGACGGCGCCCGGCGCCTGTTGCGGCGCCTCGCGCTGGCCGGGCGGGCGAGCATGGGCGCGGCGGCGGCCGCGGCGCTGCTGGGTGCCGACCAGGAGGAGGCGGCCCGCCATCTGGACGCGCTGGGCCGGGCCGGGCTGATCCAGCATGTGCGCGGCAGCCGCTACCGGCTGCACGACCTGGTGCGCTCGTTCGCCGCGGCCCGGCTGGCGGACGAGGAGGAGCCCGAGCAGCGCACCGCCGCCCAGGAGCGGCTGATCCGCAGCTATGCCGAGCTGGCGGACTCGGTGATCCGACTGGTCGACGGCAAGACGTCCACCCGCGCCGACGTCTTCACCAAGGGCGCGGCGGGCGGCCACGGCTTCACCTCGCTGGACGCGGCGCTGGGCTGGCTGGACGACGAGTCGAGCTTCATCACGGCGGCGCTGCGCCACGCGGAGGGCGTGGACCAGTCCGCGGTGCTGCATCTGCTGGGCGCGCTGTGCGACTACTGCCTGCTGCGCGGCGACCTGTACCGGCTGGGCGAGATCAGCGAGCTGACCCAGGCCGTCGACCAGGGGCTGCTGGTGCGGTCCGTGCAGTGGCGCACCGGGATCGCCGCCCGCCAGCTGGGCGAGCTGGACCAGGCCCGTACGACGCTGTCGTCGGTGGTGGACCTGTATTTCGAGGCCCAGCACGAGGCGGGCGCGGCCCGCGCGCTGTGCAGCCTCGGCATCACCCTGCACCACCAGGGGAATCTGACGGAGGCCGCGGCGAAGCTGCGCGAGGCGCTGGCCCTTCAGACGCCCGACGCGCTGCGCGGGGACCGCGGGTGGACGATGCACGCGCTGGCCGCCGTGGAGCGGGACCGCGGGCAGCTCGCCGAGGCGCTGGACCTGCTGCGGCAGGCGCTGGAGCTGCACCAGGAGTCCGAGAGCCTGCACGGCCAGGCGTGGGCGCACTTCCAGCTCGGCCAGGCGTGTCTGCGGATGGGCGACGTGCCGCGCGCGGAGGCCGAGCTGCGGGCCGCGCTGGACGCGTACCACCGCACCCACGACCAGCGCGGCGAGGCCTGGGCACTGACGCAGATGGCCCGCGCCCGGCTGGTGGCCGGGGAGCCGTCGGCGGCCGTCGACCAGCTGCGCCAGGCCCTCTCCCGGCACCGGGACAACGAGGACGCGCGCGGTGAGGCCTGGACGCTGTACTACCTGGGCCAGGCACTGGAGGAGCGCGGCGACCGGGACGCGGCGGTGCGCGAGCTGGAGCGGGCCCGCACGATGTTCAGCCGGATGAGGGATGTGTACGGGCTGGCGTGCGCCCGGCATCACTCGGCGCGGGTCACCCGTGATCTGCGGGCGGCGCAGACCGGCTCGCTGCGCAACAGCGGCTTCGCGCGGCAGCTGTTGCAGGACGCCCGGCAGGACTTCCACCGGGTGGGGGTGGCCCACGGCGAGGCGTGGTCGTGCGTCGAGCTGGCGGTGGTCGACGCGGGGAACGGCCGGGCGGTGCAGGCGCTGGAGCTGGTGGACGAGGCGGCGCGGCTGTTCGCGGGGTACGGGGACCGGCGCGGCGGCTCCTGGGCCCGGTTCCTGCGCTGCACGCTGCTGCCGTTCGCCTCCGCGGGCGGCTCGGTCATCGGCACGGCGGTGGCGCAGGAGGAGCTGGCGGAGCTGCTGCGGGAGCTTCGGGAGCCGGGCGGGGCCGCGGCGGGCGGGGATCCCCGGCTGGAGGAGTGCGCGGAGGCGTTCGCGCTGGTGCTGGAGCGCGGTGTGGAGCCGGAAACGGGATGGCAGGCCTGGCAGCTCGGCATGGTGCCGAGCCGCCGCTCCCGCGAGGTCATGGCCGTGCTGTCCGGCGAGACCCGCTCCTGAGCCCGCGTCGGGCCCAGGGGTGAGGTGGTGCGGTTACGCCGTGCGCTCTCCCTTGGCCTTCGGGGAGGGGGCGCCCTTCGGGGAGGCGGTGGCCCGGGCTTCACCGGGCTGCGGCTCCTCCTCGAAGTCCACCTTGTTCATGTGCTTGTTCATGGACTTCATCAGGAGCCACACCGCGACGCCGATCAGTGCGAAGACGACGAACCCGAGCAGGCCCGGGGTCACCTTGTTCTCGTCCAGATCCTTGGCGGCGAGCGGGACGAGATGCGTCATGGCGAGGGTGCTGGTCGCGCTCATCATGGGGTCAATTGTTGCGGATGCCCGCGAAGAGGTCGTCCTCGGGGAGGGAGGTATCGACGAGCGACTTCGCGAGCTCGTACTCTTCCGTCGGCCAGACCTCCTTCTGGATGTCCATGGGCACCCGGAACCAGCCGCCGTCGGGGTCGATCTGCGTGCGGTGCGCGATCAGCGCCTTGTCGCGGATCTCGAAGAACTCGGCGCACGGCACATAGGTGGTCAGGGTGCGCTCGCGCCGGGAGGACTCCTTCCAGCGCTCCAGCCACTCCCCGTACGGCGAGTCCAGGCCGCGGGCGAGCAGCGCCTCGTGCAGGGCGACGGTGCGCGGCCGGTTGAAGCCCTGGTTGTAGTAGAGCTTCTGCGGCTGCCAGACCGGACCCGCCTCGGGGTACTTCTCGGGGTCCCCGGCCGCCTCGAAGGCCACCATCGTGATCTTGTGGGTCATGATGTGGTCGGGGTGGGGGTAGCCGCCGTTCTCGTCATAGGTGGTGATCACCTGCGGCCGGAAGGAGCGGATCAGCTTGACGAGCGCGCCCGCCGCCTCGTCCACGTCCTGGAGCGCGAAGCAGCCCTCGGGCAGCGGCGGCAGCGGGTCGCCCTCGGGCAGCCCGGAGTCCACGAAGCCCAGCCACTCCTGCTTCACGCCGAGGATCTCGCGCGCCTCGTCCATCTCCTTGGCGCGCACCTCGTGAATGTGCTCCTCGATGTACGGATCCCCCTGGAGCTTGGGGTTGAGGATGGAGCCGCGCTCACCGCCCGTGCAGGTCGCGACCAGCACGTCCACCCCCTCGGACACGTACTTGGCCATGGTGGCCGCGCCCTTGCTCGACTCGTCATCCGGGTGCGCGTGCACGGCCATCAAACGCAGCTGCTCAGTCAAGTTCGATCCTCAGTGATTCGTCGCGGAAGACGGCTTCTATAGTGACCCACAGCGGGCCCGAATAATTCCGGGTCTCCGAAGCAGGAGGAAGCGATCATGTCGGCGGTGCGCGCGGGCCTTCCCGAGGGGCGCTACGGGCGCTCCGCGGATGAGCGGGCCGACCGCAAGCTGAAGATCATCGGTGCGGTGCTGGGTGCCGGTCTGATCGCGTTGATCGCCTGGTTCGGATACGCGTACGTCGTCGATCAGGACGTCAGCGGCCAGCTGACCGGTTTCACGGTGACCGCGGACGACACCGTCGACGTCCGGCTGGAGATCACCAAGGACAAGGACGCCACCGCCGTGTGCACGGTGCGCACCCTGGACACCTACCACGAAGAGGTCGGCCGCAAGAGCTTCACCTTCGGCCAGCGCCAGGACGACATGATCAAGATCGTGACGGTGCGTACCACCGCGCGTGCGACCAGTGCCGAACTGATCGGCTGCGACTCGGCCGCGAACAGCTGAATCGGGCACGTCCGAACTGACCGGGTTTGCCCCGTTTCATGCGCATGGAGCTGAGTTCCCTCCTCCCCGTTTCCTGTCGGAATTGTTAGGCTCGTGGTTTCGCCCGGCTTTGAAGGCGCACCCTTCTGAGTAGGGCGTTCATTTGTATTCCCAGCACCGACGAGGAGCACCTGTGACCCAGACCAGCGAGAACGTCACCTGGCTGACCCAGGAGGCGTACGACCAGCTCAAGGCCGAGCTGGAGTACCTGTCGGGTCCGGCACGTATCGAGATCGCGAAGAAGATCGAGGCTGCCCGGGAGGAAGGTGACCTCCGGGAGAACGGCGGTTACCACGCCGCCAAGGAGGAACAGGGCAAGCAGGAGCTCCGGGTGCGTCAGCTGACGCAGCTCCTGGAGCACGCGAAGGTCGGAGAGGCACCCGCGGACACCGGCGTGGTCGCCCCCGGCATGGTCGTCACCATCGCCTTCGACGGCGACCCGGACGACACCCTGACCTTCCTTCTCGCCTCTCGTGAATACGCGAGCGCGGATGTCGAGACCTACTCGCCGCAGTCCCCGCTGGGCACGGGCGTGAACGGCAAGAAGGTCGGCCAGGACGCCGAATACGAACTCCCCAACGGCCGTACGGCATCGGTGCGCATCCTGGATGCCAAGCCCTACCAGGGCTGAGCGCCCGACCAACGCCCTCGCGCCTCACGGCGAGCCCCCGGCCCCGAAGCGGCCGGGGGCTCGCCGTATGACTCACCCCGGTACGACCCCTCAGGCGGTCGCCGAGCGGTACTTCCGGACCGACAGCGTCCGGAACACCACGATGATGACCACCGACCACAGGACCGACGCCAGCACCGGATGCTGCATCGGCCAGGCGTCGGAGACCACGCCCTGCGGATTGCCGAACAGCTCCCGGCAGGCCTGCACCGTGGCGCTGAACGGGTTCCAGTCCGCGACGTGCCCCAGGAACTCGGGCATCTTGCTGGACGGTACGAACGCGTTCGAGATGAAGGTCAGCGGGAACAGCCAGATCAGCCCGCCGGACGTCGCGGCCTCGGGGGTCCGTACCGTCAGCCCGATCAGCGCGCCGATCCAGGAGAAGGCGTAACCGAGCAGGAGCAGCAGGCCGAAGGCGCCCAGCGCGCTCAGGATTCCGTCGTGCACCCGCCAGCCCACGATGAGCGCGACGATCGCGAGCACGACCAGCGTCAGCGCCGTCTGCACCAGATCCGCGAGCGTACGGCCGGTGAGCACCGCCCCGCGCGCCATCGGCAGGGAGCGGAACCGGTCGATCAGCCCCTTGTGCATGTCGTCGGCGATCCCCGCGCCCGCGCCCGCCGTCGCGAAGGTGACGGTCTGCGCGAAGATCCCGCCCATGAGGAACTCGCGATACACGTCCGCGTCCGCGCTGGCCTGACCCGGCACCATGATCGCGCCGCCGAATACATAACTGAACAGCACCACGAACATAATGGGCTGAATCAGGCCAAAGATAACCACTTCTGGAATCCGCACCATGCGGATCAAGTTCCGCCGGGCGACCACCAGAGAGTCCCGGACCCCCGCGAGCGGACCGCCGCGCGGCCGGGGGGCGGTGGCGACGGTGGCGCCGGACTCCTCGGCAACGGCCATCACTTGCCTCCCTCGCGAGTACCGCTCCGCACGCCGTTCTCCGCATCGCCGTCCTCGGCACCGTGGCCGGTCAGCGAGATGAAGACGTCGTCGAGCGTCGGGCGGCGCAGCCCGATGTCGTCGATCTCCACTCCCCGGGTGTCCAGTTCGCGGATCACCTCGGCGAGCAGCTTGGCCCCGCCGACCACCGGCACGGTGACCTTGCGCGTGTGCTCCTGCACCGTGGTATCGCCCTTGCCCAGCACCCGCAGCACCTGCTCGGTGACCGCGATGTGCTCCCGCTCGTGCACCACGACCTCCACCCGCTCCCCACCGATGCGGGCCTTGAGCTGGTCGGCGGTGCCACGGGCGATGACCTTGCCGCGGTCGATCACACAGATGTCATGGGCCAGATGGTCGGCCTCCTCCAGGTACTGGGTGGTCAGCAGCAGCGTCGTACCACCGGCCACCAGTTCCTGGATGACCTCCCACAGCGCCTGCCGGTTGCGCGGGTCGAGCCCCGTCGTCGGCTCGTCCATGAACATCACGGGCGGGCTGACGACCAGGGCCGCGGCGAGGTCGAGTCGGCGGCGCATACCGCCGGAGTACGTCTTGGCGGTGCGGTCGGCCGCGTCCGCGAGGTGAAAGCGCTCCAGCAGCTCGTCCGCGCGGGCCTTCGCCTCGCGCGCGCCCATCTGGTACAGCTGGCCCACCATCCGGAGGTTCTCCCGGCCCGTCAGATACTCGTCGACGGCGGCGAACTGGCCGGACAGGCCGATGGACCGGCGGACCTCATTGGGGTTCTTGAGCACGTCCACCCCCGCGACCACCGCCGTCCCGCTGTCCGGGCGCAGCAGCGTGGTCAGCACGCGCACCGCGGTGGTCTTGCCCGCGCCGTTGGGCCCGAGCAGTCCGAGCACGGTTCCTTCCGGCACGTCGAGGTCGACGCCGTCCAGAGCTCTTACGTCGCCGAAGGTCTTGACCAGGCCCTCGGCATGGATCGCGCCTGGCATGTTGGCACTCCCAGAGTTGGGTGTTCCCGGGTTGAGTCAGGTCCACGAAAGATCGTTTGACGTGACGTGCGGCGAATGTTTCTCGCCACGCATGGACGCGTCCCCTCAATAAAGGCATATGTCCGCCCACAAGGGCAGCGTCGCGACAGCAAGTGGAGAGAATCATAGCGCAGTCGCGATACATCGCGACATACGCGAGTTGACGAATCGCCTACACGAGCCGTCCTCCGCGAACCGATCTACGCGGCCCGTCCTGCGCGAGCCGCCAGACGCGACCCGTCAGACCATCACCGTGTAACCCGCCCCGTGCAGCGCGTCCCTGACCTCGGCGCAGTGCTCCGGCCCCTTCGTCTCCAGCTGGAGCTCCACCTCCGCCTCGCTGAGCCCCAGCCGCGGGTTGGTGCGCACATGGCTGATGTCGAGCACGTTGGCGTCCACCGCCGACAGCTCCGCCAGCAGCGTCGCCAGCGCCCCCGGCCGGTCGGTGAGCCGCAGCCGCAGCGACAGATAGCGGCCCGCCGCGGCCATGCCGTGCCGCAGGATCCGCTGCATCAGCAGCGGATCGACGTTGCCGCCCGACAGCACCGACACCACCGGTCCCTCGAAGGACTCCGGATCCGACAGCACCGCCGCCACCGGGCTCGCCCCCGCCGGCTCCACCACCAGCTTCGCCCGCTCCAGGCACAGCAGCAGCGCGCTGGACAGCTCGTCCTCGCTGACCGTACGGACCTCGTCGACGAGCGCGTTGATGATCCCGAACGGCACGTCGCCCGGCCGCCCCACCTTGATGCCGTCCGCCATCGTCACCGGCGCCTCGACCGACACCGGCCGCCCCGCCGCCAGCGACGGCGGATACGCGGCGGCGCCCGCCGCCTGCACCCCCACCACCCGCACATCCGGCCGCAGCGCCTTCACCGCCACCGCGATCCCGGCCGCGAGGCCGCCCCCGCCGATGCCCACCACGATCGTGCGCACCTCGGGGCACTGTTCCAGGATCTCCAGGCCCACCGTGCCCTGCCCCGCGATGATGTCCGGGTGGTCGAACGGATGGATGAAGACCGCGCCCGTCTCCTCCGCGTACCGCTGCGCCGCCCGCATCGTCTCGTCCACGATCTGGCCTTCCAGCCGGACCTCCGCGCCGTAGTCCCGCGTCGCCGCGATCTTCGGCAGCGGCGCGCCCTCGGGCATGAAGACGGTCGACCGCACCCCCAGCAGCGAGGCCGCGAGCGCGACGCCCTGCGCATGGTTCCCGGCGCTCGCCGCGACCACCCCCGCCGCCCGCTCCTCCGACGTCAGCCGCGCGATCCGCACATAGGCGCCGCGCAGCTTGAACGAGCCCGTACGCTGGAGGTTCTCGCACTTCAGCTGCACCGGGGCGCCGACCAGACCGGTCAGGAAGCGGCTGCCCTCCAGGGCGGTCAGCCGGGAGACCCCCGAGAGCGCCTTCTGCGCCTCGCGCACATCGTCCAGGGTGATCGCGAGCGGGGTGGACGATACGGAGCGTGCGGGGCGCGGGGCCGTGCCGGGCCCGTCCTCTCCGCCGGGTCGTGGAGCCATGGCCCCAGTCTCGCAGCTCACGTGAAACACGGCCGGGCCGGGGCGACCGGTGGTTGGCCGGTTGTGGGCAGGTTTCCGCAGCCCCCGTACGGGCCGGGCCCGGGCCGCGTACTCTGTGCCACATCCCACAGACCACCGCATGAAGTGAGCCCTAGGCCATGCCCACCCAATCGGACATGACGACTCAACTCGACACAGGCGTACTGGATTCACTCCAGCACCAGGTCGCGGTCTTCGCCCGCCGCGCGGAGCAGACCCGGCTCGGCGGCGTCGGACAGGCCCGCAACTCGATGGATCGCGCCGCCTACCTGCTGCTCAACCGGCTCGACCAGGAAGGCCCCATGGGGGTCAAGGCCCTCGCCGGAGGCATGGGCATCGACTCGTCCACCGTGACCCGGCAGGTCGCCCCGCTGGTCGACTCCGGCCTGGTCAAGCGCACCTCGCACCCCGAGGACGGGCGCGCCGTCGTCCTCCAGCTCTCCCCGCGCGGCAAGGCCCGACTGGAGGAGGTGCGCTCCTCGCGGCGCGAGCTGATGGCGCAGGTCACGGACGACTGGACGGTGGAGGAGCGCGATATGTTCTGCGATCTGCTCACCCGTTTCAACGTCGCCCTGTCCGCCGCGCACGGCGCGGTGCCGCAGGCGGCGGCACCGGCGTCCTGAAGCCCGGGGACGCCCCTGCGACCTTCGACGGTTGACCTTCGACCGTTGACCGTCGGCCTTCGACCGGACTCCCGGCCGACCGAACCCTTGACCGGGCGCCCGTGCCTGCCGTGTCCTTGAGGAACAACAGGCGGAGGGCGCGGTGCGAGAGCGGCGGGCAGCACGGGACAGCCGCCGGGCCCGGGAATTCGAGGCATTCGTCGCGGGCGCCGGTGGCAGGTTGCTGCACGCGGCCACACTGCTCACGGGGGAACCGACCGGGGACGCCCGGGCCGACACCCAGGCCGCGCAAGCCCTGCTGACCGCCGCGCTCGCGCGCACCTACGCCCGCTGGGACCGGCTGCGCGGCGAGGATCCGTACGACCGCACCCGCCAGGAGCTGGCCGCCCTCTACGCCCACCGGGCCCGGCGCTACCGCCGCCCGCGCGGCGGCGTGCTGGACCGGCTCACCCCGCGTGAGCGGCTGGTGCTGGTGCTGCGGCTGTACGAGGGGGTCGCGGAGGAACAGGCGGCGGCCACGCTCGGCCTGCCGGTCGAGCGCGTACGGGCCATCTGCACGCGCGCGGTGACCCTGATGCGCACCGCCCCGCCCCGCGCCCCCGGCGCGCCCCCGATCGCCGATCACCATCCGGCGGGAGCGGCGCGATGAGCTTCCCGGACCGCAAGGAGGACCAGGTCCGGCGGATGCTGGAGGGACCGCACCCGGTGCTGCCGCCGGATCTGGCCGGGCGGGCGGCCGGGCGCGGGCAGCGGATGCTGCGCCGCCGCCGGGCGGCGCAGGCCCTCGGCTGGGCGGTGCTGCTCGCCGCGGTGGTCGCGTTCACCGTCTGGGCGGCGGTGGTCCATCCGTGGGCGGGGCCGCCCACCGACACCACCCCTCCGCTGGAGGGGTGGTGAATCGCGACGGGCTTCAGGCGAGCGCCTGGGTGAGATCCCCCAGCAGGTCGTCGATGGACTCGATGCCCACCGACAGCCGTACGAGATCCGCCGGCACCTCCAGCGCCGAACCGGCCGCCGAGGCGTGGGTCATCCGCCCCGGGTGCTCGATCAGCGATTCGACGCCGCCCAGCGACTCGCCGAGCGTGAAGAGCCGGGCCCGGTTGCAGACCTCGACCGCCGCCTCCTCGCCGCCGGTGACCCGGAACGACACCATGCCGCCGAAGGCCCGCATCTGCTTGGCCGCGGTCTCGTGGCCCGCGTGCTCGGGCAGCCCCGGGTAGAAGACCTCGGTCACCTTGGGGTGGGCGACGAGCAGCTCCGCGACGCGCGTGGCGTTCGCGCTGTGCCGGTCCATCCGTACCCCGAGCGTCTTGATGCCGCGCAGCACCAGCCAGGAGTCGAAGGGAGCGGCGACGGCGCCCATCGCGTTCTGGTGGAAGGCGAGTTCGTCGCCGAGGCCCGGGTCGGAGACGATCAGCGCGCCGCCGACGACGTCCGAGTGGCCGCCCATGTACTTGGTCGTGGAGTGCACGACGACGTCCGCGCCGAGCGCCAGCGGCTGCTGGAGGTAGGGGCTGGCGAAGGTGTTGTCGACGACGAGCCGGGCCCCTGCGGTGCGGGCGATGTCGGCGACGGCGGCGATGTCGGTGATGCCCAGCAGCGGGTTGCTCGGCGTCTCGACCCAGATCACCTTCGTACGGGGGCGCAGCGCGGCCCGTACCGCCGCCGGGTCGGAGGTGTCGGCGACCGACCACTCCACGCCCCAGCGCTCGACGACCTTGGAGAAGAGGCGGAACGTACCGCCGTACGCGTCGTCCGGGATGACCACGTGGTCGCCCGGCACCAGCAGCGTGCGCAGCAGGCAGTCCTCGGCGGCGAGGCCGGAGGCGAAGGCGAGCCCGCGGCGGCCGCCCTCCAGGGCCGCCAGGTTCTCCTCCAGGGCGGTGCGGGTGGGGTTGGCGGAGCGGCTGTACTCATAGCCGCCGCGCAAGGCCCCCACCCCGTCCTGCTTGTAGGTGGAGACCTGGTAGATCGGCGGAACAACGGCGCCGGTGAGCGGGTCCGCCTCCTGGCCCGCGTGGATGGCGAGCGTCTCGAAGCTGTGGGGGTGCTGGTCGGTCATGGGCCCGAGCGTAACGCGCGGCGGCCACCCGGCGGATTCCGCGGCGGGCCCGTCCAGGATTCAACGGCCGTCTCCCCTGTCCGCCATGGCGCATAGGCTGGACCTCAAGCCGTCACGGGACTTCACACGGGGACACCTCATGGAGCTTCTGATCTTCCTCATCGCCGTCGTCATGATCGGCGGGCTGATCGTGCTGCCCGCACTGCGGCGGAGGCGCGGCGGCCGCGAGGCCCTGGAGGGCGCGATGCGCGCCACGGACCCGAGTGAGTACGGCTTCGTACCGCGCGAACAGCTCGACGTACGGCTGCCCGGCCCCGACCCCCAGCTCATCGAGGCGCTGGAGGAGGTCCAGTCCGGCCAGGACTGGCAGCCCGCCGCCCGGCTGCTCGCGCTCACCGACGTGACCTCCGAACTGCGTTGGCAGCGCGTCCAGACCCTCGCCGGAGCCGCCGCCCACGCGCTCGCCCAGGCCCCGGGCCGGGGCGGGATGTGGCTGCGCACCTGGCGCGTCGCCGCCCCCGAGGACCCGGGCGCGGCCGCCGTGCAGGCGGAGTTCCTGGTCCGGCAGGCGCTGCTCGACCCGTCCTCGCAGGACTTCCGGATGATCCTGGAGGAGGCCCGGGACGTCTGCCACGAGGCCGCGCGACTGGCCCCGGACGACCCCGTTCCGTACATCGTCGAACTCGGCGTCGCCCGCGGTCTCCCCTACCGGCAGGCCGACTTCGAGGAGCTGTGGACCAAGGTCACCGACCGCGCCCCGCACCACATGGGCGCCCACCTCGCCGCCCTCCACTACTGGTGCGAGAAGTGGCACGGCTCCCAGGACCGCGCCGACCGCTTCACCCACGCCGCGGCCGCCTCCGCCCCCGGCAAGAGCCTCCTCCCCGCGCTGCCGTTGTTCGGCGTCTTCGAGCACCTCCCCGAGGTCAATCTCGTCCGCAGCCTGTACCAGAGCGACGTGGTCACCAAGGCGGTCGAGGGCGCCCTGTACGCCGTCCGCCAGGCCCCCGCCGACCACCCGGTCCTCCCCCACGTCCGCCATCTGCTGATCTGGTTCCTGGTCCGGTCGGAGCGGTACGCGGACGCCATGGAGCAGCTGCGCCACGTGGACGGCCACGTGGGCGCCGTGCCGTGGTCGTACGGGGCGGACCCGGCCGCCGAGTACGCCGTCTACCGCGCGCTGGCCGTCGCGGGCTGGGAGGGCCGGGGCGGCTCCCCGGCGACCCTGCCGAAGTGAGCACCGCCGCGGAATTCGACGCCACCGCCGCCCGTTGTACGGGATAGCCGCCGCACCCCCCCTTGTCCCCCTCGAGGAGCCCTCGGATGCTGTTCAACCGCCGCCAGAACCACCTCCCGACCCCCGAGGAGGCGCTGAAGGGCCGCCCGGAACCGGGCTTCACGGTCCCCGACCGCCACACCGTCCTCGGCAACCCCCTCACCGGCCCGTACCCGCAGGGCCTGGCCGTCGCCGACTTCGGCCTCGGCTGCTTCTGGGGCGCCGAGCGCGTCTTCTGGCAGGCCCCCGGCGTCTGGACCACCCTGGTCGGCTACCAGGGCGGCCACACCGAGAACCCCACCTACGAAGAGGTGTGCAGCGGCCTCACCGCCCACACCGAGGCCGTCCGCGTCGTCTTCGACCCGGCGGTCACCTCGTACGGAGCCCTCCTGAAGCTCTTCTGGGAGTCCCACGACCCCACCCAGCACTTCCGCCAGGGCAACGACGTCGGCACCCAGTACCGCTCAGCCGTCTACACCCACTCCCCCGAGCAGCAGTCCGAAGCCGAGTCCTCCCGCGCCGCCTACCAGTCCGTCCTGACCGGCTCCGGCTACGGCGAGATCGCCACCGAAATCCTCCCCGCGGGCCCCTTCTACCCGGCCGAGCCGTACCACCAGCAGTACCTGGACAAAAACCCCGCAGGCTACTGCGGCATCGGCGGCACGGGCGTCTCCTGCCCGATCGGCGTGGCCCCGGCGGACGGCTGAGGCCGCGGAAACCCGGTCGAAAAGGCTGAACGCCATCGCTAGCGTATGACGGGTGGAAATCCGGGCGTTCGAGGAACGTGACTGGCCGCAGGTCTGGCCCATCATCGAGCAGATCGTCCGCAAGGCGGACACCTTCTGCTACGACCCCCTCCAGACGGAGGCGCAGGCGCATGACATGTGGGTGGTCCCGTCACCGGGACATGTCGTGGTGGCCGTAGAGGACCAGCGCGTGCTGGGCACCTCGAACATGTACCCCAACCGCCCCGGCCCCGGTTCCCACGTCGCCAGCGGCAACTTCATGGTGGCGTCCGATGCGCGCGGCCGGGGCGTCGGTCAAGCCCTGGGCGAGTACCTGCTCAACTGGGCCTCGACCAGCGGTTTCGCCGGCGTGCAGTTCAACGCGGTCGCCGCTTCGAACGCGCCCGCCGTCAGGCTGTACGAGCGCCTTGGTTTCACCACCATCGGCACCGTGCCGGGCGCGTTTCGCCATCCGGCGCTGGGCCGGGTCGGGCTGCACGTCATGTACCACGACCTGGGCGCCTGACCCGCTGCGGCCATCCGATCGGATGACCGCAGCCCGAAGCCGCGGCGATCGCCCGTCGGCTGCCTACGGTGGAGCGACCGTACGACATCGAAATCGAACCCGAGGTAAGAGCATGGCTGGACACTCTGTCGCGCGAGCATTACCGAGCGGTGGAGCGCCACGTCGACCGTCTGGCACAAGATCCGACGATGATCGGCGAACCATACTCCCGCCACTTGTACGGACCGGTCCGCGAGCTTCGCATCCATCTCGGTGACGGAGCCATACGTCTCACCTGCTGGCTCGCGCCGGAACGCCGTATCGTGTCTTTGACCGTCTTCCGAAAGACCCGGATGCGCGAAGAGCGACAGGTTCAGCGAGCTCTCCGGGCCCAGAAGGAATGCGAAGGATCGCACACCGCCGCGCAGACGACTCATCACCGGACGTTCGAGGAGTCACCGTGAGCAGGGGTTACCACACCTCACGGACGATCCCTGAGGAGCATCGAGCGGATCCGGCGTACGTCGAAGCAGGTGCCGCCATCGCCCTCGGGCAGGCCGTCTACGACCGCCGAACCGCCCTGGGCATCAGCCAGGCCCTGCTCGCCGAGCGAACCGGCCTGACCATGGAAGAGATCGACCGCCTCGAAGGCGGCGGCACCGCCCCCGCCCTCCCACTCCTGCGCGCCTTGGCCAAGGCACTGGATGCCGCGCTGGATGTGTCGATCGATACCGAAGAGACTCGTGTCTCCTTCGTACCGCACGCGTACCGCACGCCGTTTGAGCTCCTCGTCGGCCTCGCCGACACTCGGAACTGCACATGGCGGCCGCATAGCGACCCAGGTCAGTAGTGCCGGGCGTAACTCGGAGAGCTGCGCGGACACCACCCGCTGTTCGGAACGGCAAAGGCGTCAAGTGCCCGTCTTCAGCCCCCGTGGGGCAACATCTGGCCGCTCTGCCCGCCTTTACCCGGGAGCTGGATCAGGCCGCCGACCAGTCCCGTCAGGCTTCCGACCTGGCCCCTCTCGAGCGGTTCATCGCCCAGTGGGCCGTCTACGTACACATTCAGCGTCAGCCGAAGGTCGCGAAAGAGTTCCGTCACTGGGAGGACGCCGCGGAGACCGGTGACGCGGCACAAGCCCGACGTGCCGCGTCCGCCATCGGCAAGATCTTGGACAACGCACACGCCGCGCTCCGCCTCCCACCGCGGTGAGCGCCGACTGGCGCTGGGAGACGGCCGAGGGCCTCTCGGCCGGGGTGATCAAGCGCGGGATCGAGGGCAGTCTCCGGCGCCTCGGTACGGACCACGTCGAGCTGTACTGGGCGCACAAGCCCGATCCGGTCACCCCGCTGGACGAGACGGTCGCCGCCTTCGGCGAACTGGTCTCCGCGGGTACGGTCGGCCGCCTCGGCTGCTCCAACTACCCCGTCTGGCAGCTGGAACGGGCCCGGCAGCTCGCCCAGGCGCACGGCGGGGCGGGTTTCACGGCGGTGCAGCAGCAGCACACGTATCTGCACCCGCGCCGCGTGGCCGAGCCCCTCGTACGGCACCGGTTCGGCGTGGTCAGCGACGAGGTGCTGCACTACCTGGAGCACCACCCGGACATCGCGCTGTGGGCGTACACACCGCTGCTGAACGGCCGGTACACCCGCCCGGACCGGCCGCTTCCGGCGGAGTACGACCACCCCGGCACCGCCCGCCGCCTCGCCGCGCTGGACGAGATCGCCGCCGAGACCGGCACGAACCGCAACCGGGTGGTGCTGGCGTGGCTGACCGGCGGAACCCCGGCCGTCACGCCGATCGTCGGCGTCAGCACGGTCGAGCAGCTGGACGAGGCAGTCGCGGGGGTGTCGCTTCAGCTGACCGCCGAGCAGCGCGAACGCCTGGATTCCGCGATGTGACGTCAGCGCGTATCGGTGCGCTTTTCCAGGCGGGTGCCGTGGCGCAGGGTGATCGACATCAGGTCGCTCGGGGCGTCCAGTTCCAGGCGGTGCCAGCGCCCGCGGGGCACGACCACGGCGGTGCCCGCCGCCAACCGCACCACGTCCTCGGTGCCGCCGGGCGACGTGGGGCGGAAGGCGAGGCGGGCCCCGCCCGTCAGGCAGCACACCGCCTCGTCGGCCTCCGGGTGCATCTCCCAGTGGTCGGCGTGGACGTCGGCGTCGGTCTCGACGTGGAAGGTGGCGACCTGCCAGGCGCCGTCGGGCTCGCTGCCCTTCATCTGCCGCTCGGCGGCCCGGACCCCGCCGTCGGGGTGGAACCGCAGCGCGGAGGCGAACAGGTCGATGGGGGTCGTCGTCATGACGGTGTCCTTCCGGTCGGTGTGCTGTTTTTGTACGCGTAAGAAAAATAGCAGGGAGAGGATCACCGTTGTCGATACCTGGGGGATGATGGGGCCATGTCCCAACCGTCCGCACCGCGCAAAACCCGTGGCCGACCTCCCCGTATCTCACGCGAGGACGTCGTCGCAACGGCCCGCAGGATCGTGGACGAGGACGGCGTGGACCGGCTGACCATGCGGCGGCTCGCCACGGAGATCGGCAGCACGCCGATGGCGCTCTACCACCACGTCCGCAACAAGGAAGAACTGCTCCTCCTGCTGCTGGACGACCACGCCGAACGGACGCTGCGCCGCCCCGAACCCCCCGCCCACCCGCGCGAGCGGATCATCGTCGCCGCCGCCGCGATCCACGAGGCGCTCGCCGCCTGCCCCTGGATCGTGGAGGTGCTGACCGCCGACGACCTGATGTCCGCGTCCGCACTGTGGTTCGTCGAGCAGATCGTCGACGGCCTGGTCGAATGCGGTCTGACCCCCGAGCGGGCCGTGCACGGCTACCGCGCGATCTGGTACTACACCGCCGGAGAGATCGTGGTCCGCGCGACGGCGGCCCGGCGGCGCGCCGCCACCGACGACGACCGCGCGACCTACCGGGAGCGGGTCTTCGCCGACCTCGACCCGGACGAGCTGCCCCGCCTGGCCCACGTCGCGGACAACTGGGCGCCGCTGACCGCCGAAGACACCTACCTGGACGGGCTCCGCGCCTTGGTGGACGGCCTTCTCGTCAGTCGCTGATTCCGCTCAGAGCGTGTCGCTCAACGAGAGGCATTTCGACTTCTGCGGAATGCCGCGGACCGCACGGTTCACGTCGACCAACGCGTCTCCGGCCTTGGGACCATCGCCCTCGACGGTCATTTCGACCGCGGGGGTGCGGCCGTACGTCGTCAGGACCTGCACCCCGTCCTTCTGCGCGCGCTTCTCATCGAGCACCCAGTCGACGCCGTTGACGTCTACGCACAGGTTGGTCGTCGGACGCAGCGGTGTGACACCGCAGCGCAGCACGACCGAACCGTCTCCCCAGGCGGCGACGCCGTCCCCGGTGACGTCGTCACGCTGCTTATGGAGAACGGTTTCGGGCGCGCGGGAAATGACATCCGAGCACTTCGGATTGTCGGCAAAGGGGCCGGGTTCCACGGAAACCTTCGAAAAGAACAGGAAATACGAGGCAGCAGCGGCCGCAATCCCCGCCACGACGCACACCCCGGAGATCAGGCGGGCCTTTTTACTCCATGACCTGAACCGCATCGAACCCACTTATTCCCTCGACACCTGGCTCGCACCCTACCGCCACGCCGCGCACCGCCCCGGAG
The DNA here is from genome assembly GCF_052851135.1 of Streptomyces sp. BRA346. Taxonomy (NCBI): domain Bacteria; kingdom Bacillati; phylum Actinomycetota; class Actinomycetes; order Kitasatosporales; family Streptomycetaceae; genus Streptomyces; species Streptomyces sp. BRA346. The sequence goes on from NZ_JAIWIH010000013.1 coordinate 60,020, forward strand.
CGGGGAGGGCGGGCGTACGGCCAGCTCGACGCCGCGGCGCCGGGCGCCGTCAGGGCACGAGACCTTCGCCGTTCTCCAGATACGCCGGCCGCCGCCCGGCCAGGGCTCCGAGCGCCTGGGCGGCCCGTCGTCGGGTGCGGGGCGGGAGCATGGCCAGGGCGTCGTCCGGGGCAACGAACTCGCAGGCCGAGAGTTCGTGGTCGCGCGGGTACAGGCATCGGATCTGGTCGGCCGAGAGCGTGCCTCCGTCGAAGACGAACGCGAGCTGGTCGTCCCAGGGACCGTGCGGCGCGACCCAGTCGACGCACAGCAGCCCACGCAGCTCGACGGCAAGGCCCAGCTCTTCGCTCAGCTCGCGCCGCGCCGCATCCGCGGGTGACTCGTTCGCTGCACACAACCGCGTCTGCTGCCAAGGAACGGGCCCGCCGGGAAGCCGTGTTACCTGGTGCCCGGTGAAGACGGCAAGGGCTACCTGTCGCGGCTTGCCGACGAGATGGAAGCCGTACAGCTCCGCATGGGCACCGAACTCCTCGGCCACGCCGACGCGCTGCTCGGCAACCCCAAGGCGGAAGCCGGAGAGCTTCGCTTCCTAGCGAATCGTCTGGTCGAGGCGCTGCGGGACGCGCTCCGCGTCGCAGACAGCCGCGGCAGGCGGCTCCCCGGGCTCGATGAGGACGAGAGCGGGGCCTTCGGGTGAGCGGGGCGGCAGGGGGGCTGGCTGGTCCGGCCCGTGCCGGGGCGGGGGCTGCGCCGGGGCGAGGATGGCCGCCTTGAACTGCCGGTTCATGTGCTGCACCCCCGTCCTTCGCGCCCGTCGGCGCGCTCGGCCTGGACCGGGGCGGTGCTGTCACAGGCGGGTGACGAGACCGGGGGTGGCGATGGCGATGGGGGCATCGAAGGTCTCCGCCGCCGCGGTCTGCGCGGGTTCCGGGGCCGTGCCCGGCCAGAGGTGGGTGAGCATGAGGCGGGCGGCGCCTGCCTGGTGCGCGTATTGACCGGCGAGGCGGGCGGTCAGCAGGTACGGGGCGTCGCCGGTCGGGACCTGGTGGACGTACGTGGCCTCCGACAGGAACAGGTCGGCGCCCCGGGCGAGGCGGGGGATGTCGGGGCTGGGGCCGGTGTCGCCGGTGTAGGCGAGTACGGCGCCGGGGGTGGTGAGCCGGAGGCCCGCGTTGGGGACGAAGTGCGGCAGGAGCCAGGTGTCGGTGGTGTAGGGGCCGATCTCGAACCGGTCGCCGGGCGTGAACTCGTGGAGGCGGTACGCAGCGGCGAGCATGGTCGGCTTGTCGAGGGCGAGGACGGCGTCGACCGCTCCGTGCGGGGCGTGGACGGGCAGGGGCGGCGGTGGGTCGTCGCTCAGCCCTCGGGCGCGTAACAGGGGGTTGAGGTCGGCGCAGTGGTCGGGGTGTCCGTGGCTGATCAGCACGGCGTCGACCGCGTCGACGGTGCTGTGCCGGAGCAGGCGCGGCAGCGTGGCGTAGCCGGGGTCGATCAGCAGGCGGAATCCCGCGTACTCCACGAGGTAGCCGCTGCATGCCTGGTCCGCGGTGGGCCAGGCCCCGCAGCCGCCGAGAACGGTCAGTCTCATGGCACGGGACCTTAGCGGCGTTTATCGGCGGTGAGCGGGTGTTTTACGGCCGGTCGACCGGCTCAAAGGGGGCCCGGGTCAAGCCGGTTCGGCGGCCTTCGCCCTGTCCAGGGCCACGTCGAGGACGACGAGCAGGGCGTCGCGGACCGAGCCCGTCTCGCGGGCGTCGAAGACGGTGAGGGGGATGTGCTCGGAGACGTCGAGGGCCCAGCGCACCTCGTCCAGTTCGTGCTGGACCTCGCCGTCGAAGGCGTTGATGGCGACGGCGAAGGGGATGTCCTTGTGCTCGAAGTAGTCGACGGCCGCGTAGCAGTCGTCCAGGCGGCGGGTGTCGACGATGACGAGGCCGCCGAGGGCGCCTTCGACCACGTCGTCCCACATGAAGCCGAACCGGTCCTGGCCCGGGGTGCCGAACAGGTAGAGCTTGAGGGTCGGGTCGATGGTGATGACGCCGAAGTCCATGGCGACCGTGGTCGTGGTCTTGCCGGGGGTGTGGGTGAGGTCGTCCACCCCCGCCGCGACCTCCGTGATGGCGGCCTCCGTGGTCAGCGGGCGGATCTCGGAGATGGCGCCCACGGCCGTGGTCTTGCCCACTCCGAAGCCGCCCGCGATGACCAGCTTGACCGGCAGCGGTGGTGGTGCGGGTTCAGCTGCTGTCGCGGAGTGTGCCCCGTGAGTCGGGGACGGCGCGGAGTCCATCGATAACCCTTCGCAGTACGGAGATGTCCTGGACGGTCCTGGCGTCCGGTACGTGGACCGCCAGGTGTCCGGCGGTGCACAGGTCCTCCGCCAGGACCCGCACCACGTTGAGGTGCAGCCGAAGCTGGGCGGCCAGTTCCGCCACCGACTGCGGGCGTCGGCAGGCGGCGACGATGTCGTGGTGTTCGAAGGCGAGCGTGCGGAGGGCGGAGAGCCCGTCCGACGTCGCCACGACCTGCGCCTCGACCGGGAGCGGGGGTCCGGTGCCGCCACCCGCCACCCGGCCCGCGGTCAGCAGGAACGGCCGGATCGCGGAGGCGCGGCCGGTCGGCTCCGACGCGGCAGGCGGGCCCGGCTCAGCGGCCGCGCCGTCCGCCGTCTCGTCCGGCTCCGGGCCATCGGTGTCCATCACGCCGACCCCCTTCTGCATGTGCGCACGCGTCAGATGATGGGGGTGGCGGCGTTCTTCTTCAGCTCCAGTACGAGCTGGGGAGTGAGCGCGGCTCCGGCCCGGTTGGCGAAGAGGGTCATCTCGTACGCGATGTTGCCCAGCTTCGCCTCCTTCGTCGTCACCACGCCGAGGACGGCGCCGCAGCCGATGGCCGACACCAGCACATGGCCGCCCTCCAGGTCGATGATGACCTTGTTGAGGCCGCCCAGGCCGTAGTTGCCGGAGGCACCGGCGGCGAGGCTCGTGACGCCGGAGACGATCGCGGCGAGCCGCTCGGAGTCGGCCTGTTCGCGCAGCTCGGACGCGGCGATCAGCAGGCCGTCGGACGACACGGCGATGGCGTCGACGACACCGGCGGTGTGGGTGGCGAACCGGTCGAGCAGCCAGGTGAAGTCGGCCGCGGCTGCTCGCAGATCGGTGGGTTCCTGCCCAGCGGGACTGCTCTTACCTGTCGGCGTGGTCACTGCCCGACTCCTTCCGGGGTTGCTGATGCGGCAATGGCGTGGGTTCGGGGTCGGTCGGGGTGGTGGCACTGTCCTGCTGTGCCCTGCGTACGGCGGCCTCGAACTCGTCGAGTTCCGACCGGACGGCATCGGCGTCGGCGGGCGCGCGGACGGCCGCGATGCCCCGGTCGGCCGAGGGGGTGGTCTTGTCGAGCGTCGCGCCCCGTACCCGCCGCCGCAGCGGACGGGACGTGGGCTCGCCGGACGACTTCTCCCCGGTGGGGGACGGCGTCTGCTCGGTGGACGGTTCCCGCTCGGCAGGGTCCGGGGTGGCCTCCGCGCCCTTGCGGTTCGGGATGCGCCGGGGCAGGCCGCCGGGCTGCGCGGGTGCCGCCTGGCGGGACTCCGGCGCGCGGGCGGGCGTCCGTACGGGCAGCGGCGTGGCACCGGTGGACGCGGGCGCGGAATCAGCGGAACCAGCAGAACCCGCCGAAGCAGCAGAACCCTCAGCACCAGCAGAACCCGCGGAGCCCGCGGAATCGACGGGCTCGCGTCCGGACGGCGTCCGCGCCAGCTCCGTGACCACCGGGGACGGCGCGGCCGCCGCGTCCCCGGCGTTCACCGCCATCAGCAGCGCGTCGGGGATCCACACGGTGGCGGTGACGCCACCGCCGGGCGTACGGCTCAGGGTGACCCGGATGCCCCAGCGCCGGGCGAGGCTGCCGACGACGAAGAGGCCCAGCACCTTGGTGGGGACGAGGTCGAGCCGTTCGCGGCGGATGAGCCGGGCGTTCTCCTCTTCGAGGCGTTCGGCGCCCATACCGAGGCCGTGGTCGATGACCTCGATCAGCGCGCCGCCGTCCGTGGTGATGTCGGTGCCGGGCCGGACGACGACCTCGACGGGGGTCTCGGACGGGGAGAACGCGACGGCGTTCTCCAGCAGTTCGGCGACCATCAGCGTCAGGTCGCCGATGATGTCGGGCGCGACCGTGACCTCGGTTTCGGAGCGCAGGGAGACCCGCTGGAAGCCCTCGATGCGGCCGAGGCTCGCCCGGATGACGTTGGCGAGGGCGGTCGGCTGGGCGTCCAGCTCGGCCTCGCGGATACCGGCGAGCAGCATCAGGCTGTCGGCGTTGCGCTGGAGGCGTACGGCGATGTGGTCGATGCGGTAGAGCCGCTCCAGCACATCGGGAGCGTGGTCCTCGCGTTCGACGGCGTCGATCAGGGTGAGCTGGCGGGTGGTGAGGTTGCTGACCCGGCGTCCGACGTTGCCGAACATCTCACCGACGTTGCGGCGGCTGAGCACCTGCCGTTCCAGCAGCGCCGCGGCGGTGACCTGCACCTGGTTGAACGCCTCGGCCAGGTCGCCGATCTCGTCGCGCACGGGGACGGGGATGGGCCGCGGCCGCAGCGGGGTGCTGTCGGCGGACTCGTCGTCCTCGTCCTCGACGCGGGCGAGTTCCTCGCCCGCCACCTCGACGACCTGGTGGGCGGCGCCGGTCAGGGCCGCCAGGGGGCGTACGACCGAGCGCCGGACCAGGAAGGAGAAGCCGAGCCAGGCGGCGAAGCCGACGATGGCGAGGCCGAGCAGGGCCACCGCCTTGCGCAGGGCGTCCCCGGAGAGGCTGTCGGCGCGGGCGGCGATCTGGTGGGTCAGCGTGCGGGTGATGTCGAGGCGGGCGGCGGCCTGCCCGGTGCCCGCGTCGATCGCCTTGCGCAGCGACTGTGGCGACTGGCCCTGGAGGGAGCCCGGGTCGATCTGGAGCTCCGCGAACTTGGCGTCGAAGCCGTACTCCTCGGCGCTGCGCTCGATGCCCTCCAGGCGCAGGACCTGGTCCCGCCCGGCAATTCTGCTGAAACGATCCGTCTGTTCCTCGTAGATCCGGTGGGCACCGGCCGCGCGGGTGTACTCGGTGAGGGCGTTGGCGTCCCGGGTCTGGGCCGAGAACACGCTGCTCTCGAACGCCGCGTGGGCGGCGTCGGCGCGCAGCACCGTGTCGAGCAGTTCGACCGCCGATGACGACGAGGAGCCGGAGAAGCGGTCGAGCCCGAGGCCGTCGATGAGGTAGCCGACCGCGTTGGCGTACGCGGGGTCGATACCGGCGGCGGGCACCGAGCCCCGCTCGACCTTGTCCCGCAGCACGCCGAGGCCGCCGACGTAGTCGAGGGCCCGGCCCTCCTCCTTCGCCAGCCCCGAGCCGAAGGACGAACGCACCTCGGTGGCCTGCTCGTCGGTGGCCCGCTGCATCCGGCGGTAGTCGACGGTCGACGGCAGGTCCGCCCCGGGCCGGGCCGACTCCTGCTCCACCGCCAGCAGCAGCGCCTGCTGGTGCTCGGCCTGGATGTCGTTGATCAGCTGGGTGACCTGCTCGCTGTCGCGCACCAGTTGCGCGGTCCGGCCGGCGTCCAGGGCCTGCTGCACCTGGCCGTACGCGCCGACGCCCAGCAGCACGCCGACGACCACGACGGGCACGACCACCAGGACGTTGAGCTTCCGCCGGAACGGCCACCGGTCGAGGACGGCTTCCGCTCGCGGCAGGGCGTCCGCCCTCCGGACGCCCGCGCTCCGGGCGTCTGCTCTCCGGGCGTCTGCCTTCCGGCGGAACCGGGGCTCCCGCGGGGCGCGCCCGGACGGGTCCGGTTCGCGTGGCGGGTCCTCTGTGTCCACAGACACCCGGGCCTCCTTCGATGTGCTCCTGAGCGGTGACCGAGGTGTCGTTGTTGCCGACCGCCGACGACCGGGGAGCGTGACGCGAGCGACGTCCGCGCCCCATGCGAGCGACTAGTTTGCGCCACACGTCCAACCGGCCGTGAACACTACCGCGTGTGCGCACGCACGCAAGACATCCACCGGCAACGGTTACCGAAGATCCACGCTTGTCAGGTTTAGGCCACCGGCTCGTCGCTTCTCCCTTGCCCCCGGGGGCTGCCCCGCGGGGCAGCGCCACCCGTAACCTGTCTCCTCGCACCACCGGCCCGAACCTCAGTGCCCCGCGAGGAGACCCGTGCACGCCACCCGCAAGTCGGTCCTGACAGCCGCCGCGCTCCTGGCCGTGGCCACCACCGGCTGCGAGCCCGGATCCGGCACCGCCGCGACACAACCCCACCCCGCCAAGCCCGGCTGCCCCGCCACCCTCGCCAAGGCCAAGCGGGCGGTCGCGAAGGCCGAGGACGTGGACACCCCGTGGAAGGGCCCCACGACCGGACCGAAGGCCCTTCATGGGAAGAGCATCGTCTTCATCCCCCACACCATCACCAACCCCGGGCCCGCCGGAGTCGCCCAGGGCGTCCAGGAGGCCGCCAAGCTCCTCGGCTGGAAGGCACGCACCATCAACGGCCAGGGCACGGCGAGCGGCATCAGGTCCGCGTTCAAGGAGGCCATCGACCTCAAGCCGGACGGCATCGTCATCGGCGGCTTCGACCCCGCAACCGTCGCGGACGAGGCCGAGAAGGCCAGGGCCGCGGGCATTCAGCTGATCGGCTGGCACGCCGCCCCCGCCCCCGGCCCAAGCAAGAAGCCCGAACTCTTCACCAACATCACCTCCAAGGTCGAGGACGTCGCGAAGATCAGCGCCGACTGGATGATCGCCCGGTCGGACGGCCACGCGGGAGTCGTCCTGTTCACCGACGCCACGGTGCCGTTCGCGAAGCGGAAGTCGGACCTGATCAAGAAGCAACTTGCCACCTGCTCCGACGTCAAGCTGCTGAGCTACCAGAACATCCCGATACCCGACGTCAACCGCCGCGCCATCGGGGCGGTCCGCTCGCTGCTCTCCCGCTACGGCGACAAGTGGACCTACTCCGCCGCCATCAACGACCTGTACTTCGAGCACACCGCCCCCGCCCTGCGCGCCGCGGGCAAGGACGGCGCGGGCGCCCCGTACACCATCGGTGCCGGTGACGGCGACCCGTCGGCCTTCGAGCGCATCAACACCAAGCAGCACCAGGCCGCCACCGTGCCCGAGCCGCTGTCCGAGCAGGGCTGGCAGATCGTCGACGAGTTCAACCGCGCCTTCGCGGGCAGGCCCGCCAGCGGGTACGTCGCCCCCGTGCACATCACCACCGCCGCCAACAGCGGCGGCGCCCTGTCGTGGGACTCCGAGGGCTACCGGCAGGCGTACCGGCAGATCTGGGGCGAGTAACTCAGCCGGAGGCTTCGCCGGGGAACCGGTTCCAGGTGCGGCCGCCGTCCTGTGACCGCCACAGCCCCTCGCCGTCGACGTGGTCATAGCTGGGGGCATCGGCGTCGGCGATGCCGTAGAGGGTGTTCCCGAGTGTGAAGACCGAGGTGAGGTCGGCGGGCTCCTTGATCTTGTGGAAAGAGCGGTTGGCCGGGGTGTCGGCGACCAAGGGGGTCGCGTCGTCGCCCTGGACGAGGACACGGCCGTCGTCGAGCACCTGCACCTCGATCTCGCTGAGGCCCTTCGTGAATTCGTCCAGCGGCAGCCGCTCCGAATTCCGCAGGGTCCGCCAGCTCTTCCCGTCGTCCGTCGTCACGAAGAGCCCGGTGAAGAGGGTGTCGTCCATGCCGATGGGCTTCTCCAGGGGCACGGCGGCGGTGCCGCCACGGGCGGCGATGTCCTTCCCCAAGAGCCGGTCCGGGAGGTCCCGGGACCGCTCGGGGCGGCCGTCCTCCCGGCGCGTCACCCGGTACGGCTCGGACCAGTCCGGCTGCCGGACTCCCCAGGCGACACCCCGCTCGTCGAGGTCGGTAAAGGTGAGGCCCCGGGTCGAAGGCACACCCGCCGCGGGCGCCACGGTGTGGGTCGAGCTGCGGAGCAGCTTCTTCCCGCCGCCGAGCAGCACATCGCCGCGCCCGAAGGCGAGGGGCTTCTTCGACGACCGTACGGGGTGCCGCTTGCCCCGTACGTCGAGGAAGAACCCGTCCTTGACGGAGGGGAGGAAGACGAAGCCGTCCGGCACCGCGTAGAAGGGGCCCGGGTCCTCGAACTCGCCCTCCACCAGGTCCATGTGTTCCGCGTGCTCGGCGATGACGTCGCCGTCCGGCCCGTACAGCCGCCAGGCGTTGGCGGCGGGGCCCTCGTCGTCCTCCACGTAGGTGGCGTTGTAGCGCAGCAGCATCGATCCGTCATCGCTGCGCAGTGCTTCGTACGGGGCTCCGGCGATGTCGATGACGTCCTGGGCGCGCGGCGTCCCGTCCTCGATGACCTTGTTGTACCTGGCCTTGCGGTCGGCGGCGGTCTGCACCCCGCAGGAGACCAGCGACGGTGTCAGGAGCGAGGCGAGAACGAGTGCGGCCGCGGGGGCCGTTCGGCGGAGCATCATGGGAAGACCGTTTCGGGCGACTGCTGTTGGATGGATGATCCTCACATGCCGCCGCTGTCGTCGCTCCGTCATACAGTCCGTGGCATGGACTGGATCGAGCGCGTCGGCAATCTGCGGCAGTGGACCAGCAACGGGGTGCGCGCACCGCACAAGCCACTGCTGATGCTGTACGCCCTGGGCCGGTTCCAGCACGGGCCCGACCGGGCGCTCCGCTACTCCGACGTCGAGCGTGACCTGAAGGAGCTGCTGCGGGAGTACGGGCCGCCCCGCGACACCTCGCCCTCGTACCCCTTCCACCACCTGACCAACGACGGGGTGTGGGAGGTGCGCACGGCCGACGGCGGCTCCAGCCCCGGTTCGGGGGTGGGGGCGTTGCGGGCCAGTGGCGCGGAGGGGCGGCTGGTGCCGGGGCTGCGGTCCGCGCTGTCCGCGGAGCCGGAGCTGCTGGGGCGGCTGGCGCACGTCCTCCTGGACACCCACTTCCCGCCCTCCCTCCACACCGACATCGCCGCCGCGGTCGGGCTCGACCTGGAGTCGGCGGACGGTGCGGCGGTGACGACGGTGACCGCACGCGACCGGCGGCGCGCGGCCGAGCTGCGGCGGCAGGTGCTGGTCGCCTACGAATACCGGTGCGCGTTCTGCGGATTCGACGGGGCGATCGGCCGGGCACCGGTGGGTCTGGAGGCCGCGCACGTGCGGTGGTGGGCCTTCCGCGGCGCGGACGACCTCGCCAACGCGCTGTGCCTGTGCTCCCTGCACCACAAGCTGTTCGACCGGGGGGTGCTGGGCCTGGACGGCAGGCGGCGCATCATCGTCTCCCAGGAGTTCGTGGGCCGTGGCCGTGCGGCCCGGTCCCAGGTGCTCGACCTGGTGGACCGTTCGCTCCTCGGGCCGCAGCACGGCAGCGACCCGGTCGCGGCGGAGAACGTCGCGTGGCATAAGGAGCAGGTGTTCCGGGGCAAGCCCCGGGAGGCGCAGGTGGCGCGGGAGGCATGAGCATGGTCCACTCCCCCGCCGCGCGCACGCGGCCCGCGATCATCGGCGCGTTGGCCCTGGCCGTCCTGGCGCTGTCCGGCTGCGGCACCACCACGACGAACGAGCCGAAGGTGAAGCTGCCGCCGGTGGGCGCCGCCTGGGACTATCAGATCGGGGGCGCGTACGAACCGCTCAAGGGCGTCGAGATCGTGAGCCGTGACCGTGCGGACGATCCGGCGCCGGGCCTGTACAACATCTGTTACGTCAACGCCTTTCAGACCCAGCCGGACGAGAAGTGGCCGTCCCGGCTGCTGCTGCACGACGAGAAGGGCGAGGTGGTCGAAGACCCCGAGTGGGACGGGGAGTCGGTGCTCGACATCACCACGGCCGCGAAGCGCGAGGAGGCGGCGGAGAGGGTCGGGGCGTGGTTCAAGAGTTGCGCCGACAAGGGCTTCGACGCCGTCGAGCCCGACAACCTCGACACCTTCACCCGCTGGCCCGACCTGCTGACCGCGGACCAGGCCACCGCGTATGTGTCCCTGCTGGCGAAGCGCGCCCACGCCCTGGGGCTCGCGATCGCGCAGAAGAACACCGGGCCGCTCGCCCCGCGCCGCGCGACGACCGGGCTGGACTTCGCGGTGGTCGAGGAGTGCGGCCGATACGACGAGTGCGGGGCGTTCGCGAAGCCGTTCAAGGACCGGGTGGTCGTGGTCGAGTACGAGGACAAGGGGATGGCGAAGGCGTGCGACGGCTTCGGCGACCGGCTGTCCGTCGTACGCCGCGACCTGGACGTCTCCACCCCGGACGACGACGGGTACGTCCGCGAGGTCTGCTGACGGCTGCCGACCTCTGCCGGCCTCTGCTGACGGCACATCTGCCGCGGGCAGAGAAAGCTGTCCCGGCGGCCGGTGCGGGCCGACAGTGAAGTGACCGCGGCGAAGTCCGCCGCGGATCACCACCTTGGGAGGCCCGATGCGAGCACCCCTCACCGGCTGGGACCCAGCCCTGAGCCCGCGCGCCGACGAGGGCGATACGCCGCCCTCACGCTTCGACGACCACCTCGCCGCGCAACTCCTCACCCAGCGGATCGTCTTCCTCGGCACCCAGGTCGACGAGGTCTCCGCGAACCGGGTCTGCGCCCAGCTGCTCCTGCTGTCGGCGGAGGATCCCCGTACCGACATCAGCCTCTACATCAACAGCCCCGGCGGCGCGGTGACGGCCGGGCTGGCGATCTACGACACGATGCGGCTGATCCCCAACGACGTCGCGACCCTCGCCATGGGGTTCGCGGCCAGCATGGGGCAGTTCCTGCTCACGGTCGGCGCGGCGGGCAAGCGGTACGCGCTGCCCAACGCGCGGATCATGATGCACCAGCCGTCGGCCGGGATCGGCGGGACGACCGCCGACATCGCGATCCAGGCCGAGAACCTGGAGTTCACCAAGAAGGCCATCGAGCGCATCACCGCCGAGCACACCGGCCAGACCCAGGAGACGATCTCCCGCGACGGCGACCGGGACCGGTGGTTCACGCCCGAACAGGCGAAGGAGTACGGGATGGTCGACCGCATCGTGGAGTCGCTGGGCGATGTGCGGCCGGGCGGTTCGCGACGACGGATGGGGATCTGAGGACATGGGCCAGTACACGATCCCGACCGTGGTCGAGCGCACCACGCAGGGCGAGCGCGCGTACGACATCTACAGCCGGCTGCTGTCGGAGCGGATCATCTTCCTGGGCACGGAGATCGACGACGGCGTCGCCAACGTCGTCATCGCGCAGCTGCTCCACCTGGAGTCGGCCGGGCCGGAGCAGGAGATCGCGATCTACCTGAACTCGCCGGGCGGCTCGTACACCTCGCTCATGGCGATCTACGACACGATGACCTTCGTGACCGCCCCGATCTCGACGTTCTGCGTCGGCCAGGCCGCCTCGACCGCGGCCGTACTGCTGGCCGGGGGCGACCCCGGGCGGCGCTTCGTCCTCGAACACTCCCGGGTCCTGCTGGGCCAGCCCGCCACCGGCGGGGCGCGCGGCACGGTGTCCGACCTCAGCCTCCAGGCCAAGGAGATGCTGCGCATCCGCGCCCAGGTCGAGGAGGTGCTGTCCCGCCACACCCCGCACGACGTGGCGAAGCTGCGCGCGGACATGGACCGCGACAAGGTGTTCACGGCCGAGGAGGCGGTGGCGTACGGGCTGGCCGACGAGGTGCTGTCGAGGCGCCTGGTCCGCGCCGCCTGACCCTGGGGGTCCTCGGGCGACGAGCGGTACGGGCCTCAGGCCGCGAGCCGCAGCCGGGCCTCGCCCTGATGTGAGTTCAGCCGCGCCTGCGGGGCGGCGGCGCCGGTCCTGCCCGGCCGCGCCCCCGCCCCCGTCAGCCGGATGATCTCGACCTGGGCCAGCGCGAGCAGATCGGCCAGTCCCAGACCGAGCGCGCGGGCGGCGGCCGCGAGGACTTCCGACGACGCCTCCTTGCGGCCCCGCTCCAGCTCGGAGAGGTACGGCATCGAGATCCGCGCCGCGTCGGCGACGTCCTTCAGCGTGCGCTGCTGCGCCAGCCGCTCCCGCCGCAGCACGTCCCCGACGACGTCCCGCCAGAGTGGCTCCTTGGCCGCGGGGACGGGGCGCAGGGGGATGACACGGGCTGAGTTGGGCACGTGGCTGCTCATCCCCTCAGCGTAGAAGCGTCCCGCCCACCCGTCAGCCAAGACCGCTCTGCCTGCGGCGAAATAGCCCTTGACAGCGCGCGTCGCGTGACGAGACGATACGTCTCGTTCCATTGCTCGTCCGTTCGTCCGCGTCGAGAGGACCACGCATGCACACCACGCCCATGCACACCGCGCACAGAGACACCGCCGATGTCGAGGCCGCCCCCGGCGTCCGGCTCTGGACCGAGCAGCGGGGGGCCGCGGATGCTCCGGCGCTGCTGCTGGTCATGGGGGCGCAGGCCGCCGGGCTGGGGTGGCCGGAGCCGTTGGTGGACGCGTTGGCCGAGCACCATCGGGTCATCCGCTACGACCACCGCGACACCGGCCGTTCCACCTGGTCCTACGAGCAGGACCCCTACCGGATCGCCGATCTGGCCGGGGACGTGGTCGCGGTGCTGGACGGGCTGGGGGTCGAGCGGGCGCATCTCGTCGGGATGTCGCTCGGCGGCATCCTCACCCAGCTCGTCCTCGCCGACCATCCCGAGCGGGTGCTGAGCGCCACGCTGCTGGGCACCGCCGCGTGCAGCACCGCCCCGTACGTCGCGCCCGACGGGACCCGGGTCCCCGTCGAGGAGCTGCCCGGGGTGGATCCGCGGATCCTGGAGGAGTGGGCGCGGCCGGTGGAGGATCACGGGCTGGAGGCCGAGCTGGACCGGCGGGTCCGGCACTGGAAGCTGCTGAACGGCGACCACATCCCCTTCGACGCGGACTGGTTCCGGGAGCTGGAGCGCCGGATCATCGAGCACACCGGGCGCTACGACACCTCGGGCGCGCACGCCCGCGCCGATCAGTCCGGGCTGGTACGCACCGACGCCCTGGCCGCGAACGAGGTGCCCACCCTCGTCGTCGCGCCCACCGGGGAGCCGGTGTTCCCGCTGCCGCATCCGCAGCATCTGGCCCAGGTCATCGGCGGGGCCCGGCTCGTGGAGATCCCCGGCATGGGGCACGCCCTGCCCCGCCAGGTGCTCGGCCCGCTGGCGGAGGCGATCCTGGGGCACACGGTCAGGGCATGAACGCACCGTGGACCGGTCCGCGGGTGGTGCGCGATGCTGGGCCGCACCTCGGCCGCCACCCTCAGGGAGCTGCATGTTCACCACCCGGCCCACCCTCCAGGGCACGTACGGCATGGTGTCGTCCACCCACTGGCTGGCCTCGCAGTCCGCCATGGCCGTCCTGGAGGACGGCGGCAACGCGTTCGACGCGGCCGTCGCCGCCGGGTTCGTCCTGCACGTCGTCGAGCCGCACCTCAACGGGCCCGCCGGGGAGGTGCCGGTGATCCTCGCCCCGGCGGGGTCCCCGCCCACCGTGCTGTGCGGGCAGGGCCCGGCGCCCGCCGGGGCCACCATCGACCACTACACCGGGCTCGGGCTCGACCTGGTGCCCGGCACGGGCCCGTTGGCCGCGGCCGTCCCCGGCGCCTTCGACGCCTGGATGCTGCTGCTGCGCGACCACGGAACGCGGCGGCTCGCCGAGGTGCTGCGGTACGCGATCGGGTACGCCGAGCACGGCCACCCCGCGGTGGAGCGGGTCGGCGAGACGGTCGAGACCGTGCGGGAGCTGTTCGAGACGGAGTGGACGACGTCCGCCGAGCTGTATCTGCCGGGCGGGCGGTCGCCCGTCCCCGGGCGGCTGCTCACCAACCCCGCGCTGGCCGCCACCTGGCGGCGGCTCATCGCCGAGGCGGAGGCGGCAGGGCCGGGGCGGGAGGCGCAGATCGACGCGGCCCGCCGAGTGTGGCGCGAGGGCTTCGTCGCCGAGGAGCTGGCCGCCGCGGCGGCCCGGCCCGCCATGGACTCCTCCGGGGAACGCCACGCGGGCACGCTCACCGGCGACGACCTCGCCGGATTCGAGGCCACGTACGAGGACCCCGTCCGGTACACGTGGAACGGCTGGACCGTGTGCAAGGCCGGGCCGTGGAGCCAGGGGCCGGTCTTCCTCCAGCAACTCGCCCTGCTGCCGGACGGGCTGGGCGCGGGGGAGCTGGGCACGCCCGACTACCTGCACACCCTCATCGAGGGCAGCAAGCTGGCCATGGCCGACCGGGAGGCGTGGTACGGGGACGCGGGCGCGGACGTACCGCTCGCCGACCTGCTCTCCCGCCCGTACAACGACGCACGGCGCGCGCTGGTGGGCGAGCACGCCTCGTACGCCCTGCGCCCGGGGCACCCCGGCGGCCGCGACCCCCGGCTGGGCGAGCAGGCGCTGGCCGCCATCGCCCGGTCGGCGGCCGGAATCGCCGGACCGGCCGCCGCGCCCGGCAGCGGCGAGCCGACCGTCGGCGGGGGCCCGGCCGTCGGCAGGGAGCCGACCGTCGGCGGCGCGCCGACCGTGGGCGGCGAACCGGCTGTCAGCGCGGACGGCGCCACCCGGGGCGACACCTGCCACCTCGACGTCGTCGACCGCTGGGGCAACATGGTCGCCGCCACCCCCAGCGGCGGCTGGCTCCAGTCCAACCCCGTCGTCCCCGCGCTCGGCTTCCCGCTCGGCACCCGGCTCCAGATGGCCTGGCTGGACCCCGGCCTGCCGAACTCCCTGACCCCCGGCCGCCGCCCGCGCACCACCCTCACCCCGTCGCTCGCGCTGCACGGCGACACCCCGGTCCTCGCGTTCGGCACACCGGGCGGCGACCAGCAGGACCAGTGGAGCCTGCACTTCTTCCTCCACGTCGCCCTGCGCGGCGACGCGGCCGTACGCTCCGGGCTCGACCTCCAGGGCGCCATCGACGCCCCCAACTGGCACCAGGAGAGCTTCCCCGGCTCCTTCCACCCCCGCGCGATGACGGCGGGCCGGGTCGTCGTGGAGTCGCGGATCGGCGAGCCCGCGGTGGCGGAACTGCGGCGCCGCGGCCACGACGTGGTGGTGGGCGCGCCCTGGTCGGAGGGCCGCCTGTGCGCGGTGGCGCGCGACCCGGAGACGGGCGTCCTGCTGGCCGGGGCCAACCCCCGAGGCGCCCAGGGCTACGCGGTGGGCCGCTGAGTCGTACGCCCGGGGGCCGGGGCAGGCTTGGGCCGCACATAATGGAGCCCCGCAGCCCGGGCCAGGCCCTCAGTCCGTGAGGCCCAGGTCCTCGCGCATGATGCGCCGCATCTCCGACAGCCGTGGCTCGGCGTCCTTCAGTTCGAGCAGCGCGACCGCGGAGGTCTCGCCCTCCCGGGGGAGGCCGCGGTCGATGCGCTTGGCCATCGCGTCGATCCCGGCGAGGACCGTGTTCAGGTCGCGGGAGGCGGCGAGGACGCGTTCGGGGACGATCATCTGGGCCTCGGCGTACTGGTCCCGGTAGTCGCGCCGGGCCTCCTCCAGCCGGGCGCGGTCGTCGTCGGTGTAGACGTCGTCCCGGATGCGGTGCAGCGCGTCCTTGAGGAGGGTGTGGAACTGCCGGGAGGCGCGGTTCATGGCGGTGTAGGCGGCGCGGCGCTCCTCGTAACGGCGGCGGCGGTCCTCGGTGCGGACCTCCTCCGCCCGCTGACGCGCCGTCAACCGCTGGTGCAGCAGGGGCGCGAAGAGCGTGCCGAGGACACCGACGACGGCAGTGATCATGGCGGCTATGACGGCGGACATCCCGCCGACGATAACGGCCGCCGAAAGGGGCCTCACCAGCACCGGACCGGAGGAACTATGGTGCGGTTCCATGGCAGCTTCGCCCTCCGGCGCCCGAGCGGAACGCGCCGACGACGTGCTCGCCCTCGCCCGGCTCGCCGCCCGGCGCGGGGCGGTTCGGGCCATGCTCGACTGGCTCACCCGGCGCGCCGGGGGCCCTGCCATGCTCATCGGGACCGACGGCTCCGTGCTGGCCACCGCGGACGACCCGCCGCCCGCCGCGTCGCTGCGGCGGCTCGCCGCCGAGGCGGCCGTCGCGCTGCACCGCCGCGGCGCCCCGTCCGGGGTGCTGGGCGGGGGCGAGGCGCGCCCCGTCCACCTGGTCTCGCTCGGGTCCGGGGAGACCCGCGACCCGGCGCCGTATCTGGCGGTCGTCGCGCCCTCCGCGCCGCGCTGCGGGGTGCTGCTCGCCGACGCGTCCCGCATCCTCGCCCTGAGCTGGCGGGCGGAGGAGGCCGAACGGGGGCGTCGCCGCGTCGAGTCGGCCGAGGCGCACAGCCGGGAGGCGGTGCTGCACCTGCTCATGGTCGGCAGCCTGCCCGCGGCGCAGCGGATCGCCGCCGCGCTGCGCCCGGCGCTGCCCGCCGTCCTCCAGGTCTATGTGATCGAGTGCCCGGTCGACCGGCGGCGCGAGATCGCGGCCCGGATCAACGCATCGGTGCGCGACCGGGCCTGGGTGGTGCCGTGTCCGGTGCGCCCCAACCACCTCATCTCGCTGGTCCCGACCCAGGGGGAGCCGGTCGCGCCGGACGGCGAGCCGCTGGACCGGCTGATCACCCGGCAGGAGACGGAGTGCCGGGTCGGGGTGAGCGCGGAGATCGCGCTGCGGGACACCCCGGTCGGCTACGAGCAGGCGTTCCACGCGCTGGCGGTGGCCCGTAACGCACCCGAGCGGTCGGCCGGTTTCGGCGGGCACAGCGATGTGACGGTGCTGTCGAGCCCGGAGGGGCACTCCTGGGCGAGCGACCTGCTGGCGCCGTGCCTGGAATACGCGCCGACCCGCCGCGCCGACCCCGGCCCGGCGGAGCTGATCGGCACCCTCGGCTCCTGGCTCAGCTTCGGCAGCGCGGCCCGCCGCCACCTGAAGATCCACCGCAATACGCTGGCCGCGCGGGTGCGCCACATCGACGGTCTGCTCGGCGTGGACGTCAGCCACAGCCTGGCCGCCCAGTCGGCTGTCTGGCTCGCGCTGCGGCTGCACCAGGCGCCCCGCGGCACGGCCCCGGCCGGGCACCCCGCCACCCTCGACGGGGTGCTGTCCGCGCCCACCGCCGCGGTCTGGGCGCGGGCCCAGCTGCGGCCGCTGGAGCAGGCGAAGCTGACGGCCGGTCCCGAGACCGTACGGGCCTGGCTGCGCGCCGACGCCCGGCTGCCCGCGGCCGCCTCCGCCCTCGGGATCTCGCTGCCCGGGGCCCGTAAGCGGCTGACCAAGGCCGAGGACGCGCTGGGGCGTTCGCTGCTGAGCGCGCCGAGCGCGAAGTACGAACTGTGGCTGGCGATGCGGGCGTTGGGCGACCTCTGAGCCGACCGCCCGCAGATCACCGTTCGAACGGCAACCGCGCGGCACGGTCACTGTGCACTTCGTTCCTCGCCGCCCCGGCCGCCCGCGCCTACTGTCCTGAGTGAGCCCGGCGGGCCGCTCCGCTCCCCAACACCCACCCCGCCGCTCTCCCTCAGGGCCGTGCCCACGGACTTGCCCTTCCGCCCGCACGGCTCCGCGATCCGGCCCGGCCCGGCCGAGCCACCCATGCTGCGGCCTCCTCGGCCGTCCACCGATCCGGGGACGGACGCCGCGCGACCACGGGGGTGTCGCGTGGCGTCCGGCCCTGTTCCCTCGTGGTCCGGCCCCTCAGCCGATCACCTCGATCACGCAGCGCGCCACGGTGCAGCGGCTCAGCCGGGCGTCGCCGGTGACCAGCGGCGCCCGGTACGCCTCGGCGGCGGCGATGTAGGCGGCGTCGTAGCCCGAGACATTGCCGCGCAGCTCCCACATCCGTATCAGCAGCGGCTGGATGCCGATCGCCTCGATCGACGCTCCCGTCAGGGCCGCCACGGCGTCCTCGGCACGATCCTGGCTGATCTTCCCGCCGAGGAGCCTGCCGCGTACGGCGTGGAAGGTCTCCACGACGAGATGGCCGGGCGCGGCCCAGTGCGGGTCCTGGGCGAGACGTGCGCGGGCCGCCTTCCCGGCGGCCCCGTCTCCCGTGAGCGCCTCGGTGAGCACGCTCGCGTCCACGATGATCACGCAGTCGCCCCCGGCCCGTCCGGCGGGAGACCGAGTCCGGCATCACGCGCGTCCCGCTCCGCATCCCGCTCGCGCACGGTCTCCGCCATGGTGCTCGCGGCACCGTCGTCGCGGTCCTCGAACCGCTGGAGCAGCGCGACGTTGCCCGCCCGTTCCGCCTCGTTCTTGACCAGTTCCAGGAGATATCCCTGGAGCGACTGGCCGAGCTGGCGTGCCCGGTCGGCCAGTATGTCGCGCACCTCGTCCGGTACGTCCCGAATCTGCAGAGCCACCATGCATGCATTTTCCATGCACGGTGGCTCCACCGGCAAGCCGGTTCCCCGGAAACGCGCCCGTTACGGCCCGGGGCTCGCCGTCAAGACCCCAGGATCGTCGTCAGGAACTCGCCCGTCCACGCCAGCAGTTCCCGCCCGACCAGCGGCTTTCCGCCGATGCGGGCGGTCGCCGGGCGGGGCACCAGGACCTGCTGGGTGGCGGGCTTGATGATCGCGCGCTGGTAGAGCCGCTTGAGGCGGAGTTCCTGCGACTCGCGCAGCTCTACCGGCCCGAAGCGGATGTTGGAGCCCTGGAGGGTGATGTCGCCGACGCCGCAGGAACGGGCCAGCAGCCGCAGCCCCGCGACCAGGAGCAGGTTCTCCACCGGCTCGGGCAGCGGGCCGTAGCGGTCGGTCAGCTCCTCGCGGACGGCGCGGATGTCGTCCTCGCCGTTGGCCGAGGCGATGGCGCGGTACGCCTGGAGGCGCAGCCGCTCGCCCGGCGCGTAGTCGTGCGGGACGTGCGCGTCGACCGGAAGCTCGATCTTGACCTCCAGCGGCGCTTCCTCCTCCTCGGCGCCCTCGATCGCCGCCCGGTAGTCGGCGACGGCCTCGCCGACCATCCGTACGTACAGGTCGAAGCCGACGCCCGCGATGTGCCCGGACTGCTCACCGCCGAGCAGATTGCCCGCGCCGCGGATCTCCAGGTCCTTCATCGCCACGTACATGCCGGCGCCCATCTCGGTGTGCTGGGCGATGGTGGCCAGCCGCTCGTGGGCGGTCTCGGTGAGCGGCTTCTCCGGCGGGTAGAGGAAGTACGCGTATCCGCGCTCGCGGCCCCGCCCGACCCGGCCGCGCAGCTGGTGCAGCTGGGAGAGGCCGAAGTTGTCGCCGCGCTCCACGATGAGGGTGTTGGCGTTGGAGATGTCGATGCCGGACTCCACGATCGTCGTGGAGACCAGGACGTCGAACTTCTTCTCCCAGAAGTCGACCACGACCTGCTCCAGGGCGCCCTCGGACATCTGCCCGTGGGCGGTGGCGATGCGCGCCTCGGGGACGATCTCGCGGAGCCGGGCCGCGGCCCGGTCGATGGACTCGACCCGGTTGTGGATGTAGAAGACCTGGCCCTCGCGCAGCAGCTCACGGCGGATGGCCGCGCCGATCTGCTTCTGCTCGTACGGCCCGACGAAGGTCAGCACCGGGTGGCGCTCCTCCGGCGGGGTGGTGATCGTGGACATCTCGCGGATGCCGGTGACCGCCATCTCCAGGGTGCGCGGGATGGGGGTGGCGGACATGGTCAGCACGTCCACGTTGGCCCGGAGCTTCTTCAGCTGCTCCTTGTGCTCCACGCCGAAGCGCTGCTCCTCGTCCACGATGACCAGGCCCAGGTTCTTGAACGTGGTCTCGGATGAGAACAGCCGGTGGGTGCCGATGACGACGTCCACCGAGCCGTCCCCCAGGCCCTCCAGGACGGCCTTCGCCTCGGTGTCCGTCTGGAACCGGGACAGCGCCTTGACCACGACCGGGAACTGCCCGTACCGCTCGGTGAAGGTGCCCATGTGCTGCTGGACGAGGAGCGTCGTCGGCACCAGGACGGCGACCTGCTTGCCGTCCTGGACCGCCTTGAAGGCGGCGCGCACCGCGATCTCGGTCTTGCCGTAGCCGACGTCGCCGCAGATCAGCCGGTCCATCGGGACCGACTTCTCCATGTCCTCCTTGACCTCGCCGATGGTGGTGAGCTGGTCGGGGGTCTCCGCGTACGGGAACGCGTCCTCCAGCTCGCGCTGCCAGGGCGTATCGGCGCCGAAGGCGTGGCCGGGGGCGGCCATCCGCGCCGAGTACAGCTTGATCAGGTCGGCCGCGATCTCCTTGACGGCCTTCTTGGCGCGCGCCTTGGTCTTCGTCCAGTCGGCGCCGCCGAGCCGGTGCAGCGTGGGGGCCTCGCCGCCCACGTACTTGGTGATCTGCTCCAGCTGGTCGGTCGGGATGTAGAGCCGGTCGCCGGGCTGGCCGCGCTTGGCCGGGGCGTACTCGACCACCAGATACTCGCGGGTCGCGCCCTGCACGGTGCGCTGCACCATCTCGATGTAGCGGCCCACGCCGTGCTGCTCGTGGACGATGAAGTCGCCCGCCTCCAGGGTGAGCGGGTCGATCGTCTTGCGGCGGCGCGCGGGCATCCGCGCGCCCTCCTTGCCCGCCGCCTTCTGCCCGGACAGATCCGTCTCGGTGAGGACGGCCAGCTTCAGCCCGGGGTCCACGAAGCCGAAGTCGATGGAACCGCACGCCACGTGCACCACGGACGGCTTGATCTCGCCGAGGTCCGCGTCGAGCCGCGCCGCGATCCCCTCGCCGCTCAGCACCTCGACGGTGCGGGAGGCCGGGCCGTGGCCCTCGGTCACGTACACCGCGCGCCAGCCGTCGGCGAGCCAGCCCTTGGTGTCCGCCAGCGCGCGGGCGGTGTCGCCGCGGTACGACTCGGGGGCGTGCATGCCGAGCGTGAGGGTGTCCTGGTCCAGCTCGGCGTCGGCCGCGAAGGGGCTCACCGACCACCACATCATGCCCAGCTCGCGCGCCCGGTCCCGGACGTCCGCCAGCCCCCACAGCGAGGCCGCGCCCACGTCGATCGGCGCCTCGCCGCCCGCCCGTCGCCCGCCACCACCCTCAACCGAGCGGGCTTCGCCCGCGCGCCACGATCCCGCGGTGGCCGCCCACGACGCCTGGAGGAACTCCTGCGACGTGGCCACGAGATCCGCCGCCCGGGTCCGCACCCGCTCCGGGTCGCACACCACCGTCATGCTGCCCGCGGGCAGCACGTCCAGCAGCAGCTCCATGTCGTCGACGAGCACCGGGGCCAGGGACTCCATGCCCTCGACCGCGATCCCCTCGGCGATCTTGCCCAGCAGCTCGCCCAGCTCCGGGTGCTCCTCGGCGAGCGCCGCGGCCCGCTCCCGTACGTCGTCGGTCAGCAGCAGCTCACGGCAGGGCGGGGCCCACAGCCCGTGCTCGGCGACCTCCAGGGACCGCTGGTCCGCGACCTTGAAGTAACGGATCTCCTCGACGTCGTCGCCCCAGAACTCGACCCGCAGCGGATGCTCCTCCGTCGGCGGGAAGACATCCAGGATGCCGCCGCGCACGGCGAACTCGCCGCGCTTCTCGACCAGCTCCACCCGGGAGTACGCGGCGGCCGCGAGCCCGTCCACGACCTCCGGCAGATCGGCGCTCCGCCCGGCCCGCAGACTCACCGGCTCCAGCTCGCCGAGCCCCTTGACCTGCGGCTGCAACACCGAACGCACCGGCGCCACCACCACCGACACCGGCCCCGCGGCCGGGTCGTCGGGGCTCGGATGCGCGAGCCGGCGCAGCACGGCGAGCCGGCGGCCCACCGTGTCCGACCGCGGCGAGAGCCGCTCGTGCGGCAGCGTCTCCCACGACGGGTACTCCACCACCCCGTCCGGCGGCAGCAGCGACCGCAGCGCGGCCGCCAGATCCTCGGCCTCCCGGCCGGTGGCGGTCACCGCGAGCACGGGCCGCCCGGCGGAGCGCGCCAGCGCGGCGACGGCGAAGGGCCGGGCGGCGGGCGGGCCGACCAGATCCACATGGGGGCGGTTTCCGTCGGCGGCGCCGCGCACCGCCTCGGCGAGCGCGGGGTCCCGTACGACGGCGTCGAGCAGACCGGTGAGGCTCATAAAGGGCTATTCCATCCCGGAGACGGACAACGCGAATCACCCGACACGTCACACGGGCCGGGGGTCTTCCAGAGTACGGCCCCGCGCGGACATCCTCCGCCGGGTGCGGTTTGTCCGGTCATACGGGGACGGGTGCGGACCGATGGAGCGATCACAACGGCCAGGGGGTCACCTGGCCGATGTACAAGCGCTCCTGTCGCACAACGGTCAGGTACTGGAACATCCCGCCGGACAGAACCTCCTCCTGCACACCGGGTGACTGTCCCTGATAGGCGGAGCCGTCCAAGTAGAGCGCCGCCGCCGCACGGACCAGCTCGTCCGCGCGCGCTTCAACCTGCGCGATGAAGGCGAGGTTCGGCGATTCGCCGATGACATGGTGAGCGTCTGGGTTGTATTCCCAGCCCCAGTCACCCGTGGCCGATCTGCGCACGCGCAGCCTGCATGATCTCCCGGATCTCATCCATGGCGGCCTGCCACTTCGGATCCTCCTTGTCGAGCGTCTGGGCGGCGTGCTCGGCGGCATGCAGACGCCGGGCCACCTCGGGAAACCGCTCGATCTCGATCACCGTGGCCCACTTGACCTGGAACATGGCGATCGGCCCGAAGCTGTTGGACTGCGTGGCCATGGTGAACACCGTGTCCCGCTCGGAGGTCATCTCCGCCAGGCGGGAGGGCGCTACCTGCGCCAGAGCGGCGCGCAGTGCCGGGAAGGTCTTCTCGGGTCTGGGGATCAGCGCTCCGCCATCGTGGACCGGCTGCGTGGTCATGTGTCCTCTGCCTCCAAGGGTGCCCGGCTCACCGTACGACAAGCGAGAGTGCCGCGGGGACCGGACGCATGAGAACGACGTTGCCCACGTCCGGCCCATCTCCGCGCGCGGTCCGGCACGCCCTGTGAACAGACTGATGCACATGGCAGAGCGAGAGCGGCGCGCGTCCGGCGCCGGAACCAGCCGGGGGACGCGGGAGCGGGAGCGCGAGCCCGGGCCCGAGCAGGCGGCCGGGCACGCCTGCGACCGGCTCGCCGCGCTGATCACCCACCCCACCGAGGGTGTCTCCGCGGTGCGCCGGACCGAGGACGGCTGGCGGGTGAGCGTGGACGTGCTGGAGGTCGCCCGCATCCCCGACACGACGAGCCTGCTGGCCACGTACGAGGTGGACATCGACGAGCGGGGCGAGCTGCGCGAGTACCGGAGGGTCCGCCGCTACCGGCGCGGTGCGGCCGACGACTGCTGAGACATCGTTGAAAGGACCGCCCCGGCCATGGCACCCACCACCTACACCGAAGAGGTCGTCTGCGTTCCGCGGGCGGGCACCCTGTACGACGTCATGGAGCTGATCCTCGACCGCGGCATGGTGATCGACGTGTTCGTCAGGGTCTCCCTGGTCGGCATCGAGATCCTGAAGATCGACGCCCGGGTCGTGGTCGCGAGCGTGGACACGTATCTCCGCTTCGCCGAGGCCTGCAACCGCGTGGACCTCGAACAGGACCGCACCAGCCGCACCGTGCCCGAGCTGTTCGGCGGGGGCGGCGGCACCGGGGCGGGGGCGGTGGCCCAGGGCCTCGGCAAGCGGAAGGCCAAGAAGGCGGTCGGCGCCGTGGAGGAGAAGGTCAAGCGGGCCGTCGGGGGCGACGACGAGGACGACGAGCCCGAGCCGGAGCCCCGCCCCCGGCGCCGCACCGGCGGCACCGCGCCCGCCCGCACCCGCCGCCGCTCCGAGGAGGACTGACCCATGGCCGAGAGCGCCGCGCCCGCCGCGCCCGCCGCGCCCGCCGCGCCCGCCGCGACCGCCGCGCCCCGCAGCGTCTACGTCTACGGCGTCGTCCACGCCCGCCGCGTCCTGCCGCCCGGCCGCACCGGCGTCGGCGAACACCCCGCCCCGCTGCGCACGCTGCGCGCCGGTGAGCTGGCCGCCGTCGTCAGCGACGCCCCCGCCGGGCTGCGCGCCAAACGGCGCGACCTCCTCGCCCACCAGGAACTGGCGCTGGCGCTCGCGGCGGACGGGCCGGTGCTGCCCATGCGGTTCGGGATGGTCGCGCCCGACGAGGAGATGGTGCGGCGCCAGCTGGAGTCCTCGCACGGCGACTGCCTCGCCGCCCTCCACCGGGTCGACGGCCGCGTCGAGATGAACCTCAAGGCGGTCCCCGCCCAGGGCGATCTGCGGTCGCTGGTGCGCGAGGACCCCGAGGTCGCCCGGCTGCGTACGGCGGCCCGCCGCACCCCGGGCTACGAGACCAGCCTGCGGCTCGGCGAGGCCGTGGCCCGGGGGCTGACCCGCCGGGCCACGGCCACAGCCGCCGCCGTACTGGCCGAGCTGTCGGAGGTGGCGGACGAGCGGGTCGCCGGGCCGGAGGTGCCGGGCTGCGTGCTCAACGCGTCCTTCCTCCTCGCCCGGGAGGAGCTGCGACGGTTCCGCGCCGTCGTGGAACGCCTCGCGAGCGAGCATGGCAGCCACGTCGAACTCCGACTCACCGGGCCGCTGCCCTGCTACAGCTTCGTGGAGCCCGCATGGGCGTGCTGAGCGAGATCGCGCTCCTGCCGCTGGCGCCCGTACGGGGCGTGGTGTGGGTCGCGGACTGCCTGCGGGACGCCGCGGAACGGGAGCTGTGCCACCCCTCCGTGGTCCGGGCCCGGCTCGCCGCCCTGAACGAGGCCCTGGAGTCCGGCGCCATCGGCCCCGAGGAGTTCGACCGGGAAGAGGACCGACTGCTCGACCTGCTGGAACGAGGGACGACGCGCCGTGACTGACCGCCCCGACCGCGACCTGCTGTGCACCCCTCCCCCGACCACCGGCCCGCCCACGTCCGACCTCGCGGAGATCCTGGAACGCGTCCTCGACAAGGGCATCGTCATCGCCGGGGACATCAAGATCGACCTGCTGGACATCGAACTGCTCACCATCCGGCTGCGGCTGTTCGTCGCGTCCGTGGACACCGCGCGCAAGGCCGGGATCGACTGGTGGGAGACCGACCCGGCTCTGTCCTCGCGCGCGAGGCGGGACGCGCTGGCCGAGGAGAACGAGCGGCTACGGGAGCGCTTGGACGCCTTCGAGTCCGGTGAGCTGACCGCCGCGGCCCCGACGGGAGGCGACGGCGCATGACCGCCATCCGGACCTACATCGCGGAGGAGAACGCGAGGCATGGGGAGCGGGCACGTATGGGCGCGGCGCGTACGGGCACCGCGCGTACGGGCACCGCGCGTACGGGCGCGGCCACCGCGGGCACCCGTACGACAGCTTCCGGCGCCACCAGCAAGCGCCCCGCCAGGAGCGCCGCATGACCACGCCCCCGCCCGTCCTCACCTACGCGTTCGCGGTATGCCGCCCGTACGACGGCCCCGCGCCGACAGGGCTGGCCGGACTCGCCCCGGGCAGCCCCGTCCGTATGCTGCCAGCGGGACCGCTCACCGCCGTGGTCCAGGACGTACCGGCCGCCGACCACACCGAAGAGGCCCTGCGCCGACGCCTGTCCGACCGCGCCGAACTCGAACGGTGCGCCCGCGCCCACCACGAGGTGATCACGGCCGTCTCGTCGCTCACCCCCACCGTCCCCCTCCCCCTCGCCACCCTCTACCGCGGCGACGAACGGGTCCGGGAGGCGCTGTGCTCGAACCAGAACGCGTTCCTCACCGCCCTCGACCGGCTCGCGGGCCGTACGGAATGGGGGGTCAAGGTCTACGCCCCGACCGCGCCCCCGGCCGTCCGGGAAACGGCCGCAGTGGACAGTGGCCGCGCCTACCTCGACCGCGTACGCAAACGCCACCAGGGCCGCGAACAGCGCCAGAACGCCGCGCTCCAGGCCGCCGAGCGCGTGGACGCCGTCGTACGCGGCCTCGCCGTGGCCGCCCGCCGACTGCGGCCGCACGGCGTCGAGGTCACCGGCCCTCAGCGCACCCACATCCTCAACGCGGCCTACCTCCTGGACACCACCCGCACCCGCGAACTCCGCGCCGCCCTGACCTCCCTGCGCCGCGACGAGCCCGCGATCCAGATCGAGCTGTCGGGCCCCTGGGCCCCGTACTCCTTCACCGACGCCTTCGCCGACGCCGGGGCCGCCCCATGACCACCGCCGCTTGGGGCACCGCCCCCGCCGAGGCCCACGGCCCCATCGGCGTCCCCCTCGTCGACCTCCTCGACCGGGTGCTCGCCGCCGGGGTCGTCGTCAGCGGCGATCTCGTCATCGCCATCGCCGAAGTGCCCCTGATCCGGCTCTCCCTGCACGCGCTGCTCTCCTCCGTCAACGAACGCGTCCCCGCCCCCTGGACGGACGGCGGCCCGCTGTGACCGACACCCGCGTCGACCTCGACCCCGACGCGATGGGCCGCGACCTGGTCGCCCTCGTCCTCACCGTGGTCGAACTCCTCCGCCAGCTGATGGAACGCCAGGCCCTGCGCCGCATCGACGCGGGCGGCCTCACCGACGCCCAGATCGACGACATCGGGACGACGCTGATGCACCTGGACCGGCGGATGACGGAGCTGTGCGACCAGCACGGCCTGACCCTGGAAGACCTCAACCTGGACCTGGGCCCGCTGGGCACCCTGCTCCCCCGCGACTAGGCCGTTTCGTTGCTTCCTCTCGTCCGCCCGGTGATCCGAACGAAACTGCCTAGCCCGCGTTGACGCGTGTGGGGGTGAAGGTGACGGGCAGGCTGGACGGGGCTCGGCACCACAGGGAGTCAACCCACTCGAGCTCCTCGGGCTCGACCGCCAGGGTCAGATCCGGAACCCGGTCGAGCAGCACCTCGATCGCCATCTCCGCGATGTTCTTGGCCAGTTCGGGCGCGCCCGCCGGGCATCCGTAGTCGCCGCCGGTGAAGGACAGATACGCGTTGTTCCCGGCGAAGCCCGCCGTGGTGTCGGGCCACAGCAGCGGGTCCATGTTCGCGGCGGCGAGGCTGAGGACGAGGAGGTCACCGGCGCGGATGCGCTGACCTCCGAGCATGGTGTCCCGGATGGCGAAGCGCCCGATGACGTTCGGGACGGGGGAGTCCGCCCACAGCACCTCGGTCATGGCCTCGCCGATACTCCTTCGGCCGCCCGCGAGGGTCACGGCGAACCGGGTGTCGGTGAGCATCAGCCGGATGGTGGTGCCGATCCAGTACGACGTGGCGGGCAGGCCCGCGACCATCATCACCATGATGTCTCCGACCAACTGCTCGTCGGTGAGACCTGGGGAGTTCTGGACGAACCGGGAGGTGATGTCCAGGCCCGGCGCATCACGCTTGTCCGCCACCAGCCGCGCCACGATCTCGGCGGCCCGCTGCTGGGCCGCAATGGGGTCCTGGTTGGCGTCAAGGCTTGCCGTCAGGGCCTGCGCCAAGTCCTCGACCTGGTCCTCGGGCAGGCCGAACATCGTGCCCATGGCGAGGGCGGGCACCGAGTAGACGTAGTCGAACACCAGGTCCGCCTCGCCGCTGCTGGCGAACTTGTCGATCAGACCGTCGGCGAAGCGCTCGCAGTGCGCACGCAGCTCGAAGGGATCGACAACGGAGAGAGCGTCGCTGACGGCCGCCGAGCGCCGCCGGTGCTCGTCCCCCTCCGTGTAGTGGATCATGGGGCTGTAGGCGACCCAGGGCATGAGGGACCAGTCGGGCGGAACCTCGTCCCAGCGGTTCCAGCGGCGGGGGTCACGGCCGAAGGTCTGGGTGTCGCCGAGGATCTGGCGCGTCTCGCGGTAGCCGAGGACGAGCCACGCGGGGATGTCGGCCTCGAGCAGGACCGGGGCGACCTGCCCGTGGTCGCGCCTCATCCGCTGGTAGCTCTCGGTCGGATCCCGCAGAAACCGCGACCCGTACAACGGGGAGGCGCCGCCGTGGGCGGGGCAGCCGGGAGGGGGCACCACCGAGCCCGTACCGCCGGGCGCGTCCTGAGGGTCCGGAATGTCCTGCGGGTCCTGGAGATTCGTCACGAGGTCTTCCTTGGAGCGGGGAATCAGCGCGGCCGCTGGTACGGCGAGGCGCACAGGCTAACCGTGGGCCCCGATCGAACCAACCGTCAGAACGTCATCCGTCCCACGACTGTGCAGGTCGCTGCCTCAGCGTGCGGGCAAGCGCCGGTGCCCCCGATGGAGTGCGACAACTCCACGGAGACGGCTCCCGGATGTAGTCCTGTGGTCGTCAGGCCGCCTCGGCCGGATCGAAGGTGGCGGCGCGAGACGGCGTGAGCCACACCAACCGCGCCGTCACTCCCTCCCACCGCGCGAAGTGCCGCATGGCACGGTCGGGCGAGGGCAAGCTGAACCGCCGCCGCCCGTCGACGCTGGTCACATCCGCGTGCCCGTCCTCGTACGCGATCCCCCACGCCGCGACCTCGGCGTCCCGCCAGCCGCCGTCCAGGGCGAATTCCTGGACGACGGCGAAGAGTCGGGGTGCGGTGTCGAGGACGAGCGAGCGCACTTCTCCATCAAAATCGAACGGCTCGGAGTGGGGATTCTGCGGGGATACCGTGGCCATCGATGTCTCCTGTCACGAGGAGGAGTTGAACCGAACAACGCCCTGACCTGGCGTATGAGTTACACCATAGGTCGCCGCTATGATGCGGCCAACGAAATCGATGGGATACGTCATAACACCCCTCGTGTGGGTGACGGCGCAGCCATGTGAGCGAGGGGAACGCGCGATGGCCCGGATCAAGCTTCCGCCGACCATCCGGCAACGACGACTCGGCGCCGAACTGCGTCGACTGCGCGAACGTGCCGACCTCAACGCCACGCAGGCGGGCGGGCTCCTCGGTTCGTCGCAGTCACGCGTCAGCAGCATCGAGTCCGGCGCCTACGCCGTCAGCGCGGACCGGGTGCGGGCGATGGCCCGCGCGTACGGCTGCACGGACGCGGCGCTGATCGAAGCGCTCGCGGGCATGACGGGCGGCCGGACCCGTGGTTGGTGGGACGAATACCGCGACATCCTGCCGCCGAGCATGCTCGACATGGCCGAACTGGAGCACCACGCCCAGGCGATGCGGGTGGCGTCCGTCATTCACATGCCCGGTCTCCTCCAGACGCGTGACCACGCCCACGCGATCATCAGCGCGGTGGAACCGCCACTCGCTCCGCATGAGGTCGAGCACCGGGTATCGCACCGGATCAAGCGGCAGGCCGTTCTCTACGGGGAGCAGCCGACCCCGCTGACCGCGACCATCCACGAGGCCGCCCTACGCATGCAATTCGGCGGCGCGAGCGTGGCCCGCGCACAGCTGGAGTACCTGCTCACCATGAGCGAGAAGGAGCACGTCACCCTACTGGTGATCCCCTTCGGGGCAGGTGCGTTCCCCAACTCCGGGCAGGGGATCATCTACCTGTGTGGGGAGGTACCTCAGATGGACACCGTGCAGCTCGATACCGACCACGGCTCCGAGTACCTGGACACCCCACCCCAACTGTCCCGCTACCGCAGCACACTGGACCGCATGGAATCCCTCGCGCTGGAGCCTGCGAAGTCCCGCGACATGATTCGCTCCATCGCGCAGAGCCTCTGACTAAGGTACGGCTGTGCCCACTTACACCTGGCAGAAGTCCTCATACAGCGGAAACGCAGGCAACTGCGTCTACGTACGCAACGACCGCGGCGGCCGCCTCCAACTCCGCGAGAGCGATGTGCCCGACACCGTCCTCACCACCAAGCCCTCCACCTTCGACACCTTCATACGCGCCGCCAAAGCAGGCGCCCTCGACCACCTCACCGCCCCTGCGAGCGGCTGAGAGAGTTCAACGAGGCAGACCGCGCCGGATGCGGACAACCGGGTGATGGTGCAGTCTGAAGCCAAGGGCAGGATCCACCCTCTTCCGCTCCGGCATACAGGCGAACTGACCCGTCGCAGCCGGGCCGACAGCCGGGAGGACCAATGACCGTGACCACAGTCGCCGCCGAAATCAAGAAGTCGAAGCTCGCAACGAACGCCGAGGAGTTCAGCGCGCTGGGCGAGAGCGGAGAGGACTGGTTTGTCCAGTCGGCCGATGACTTCCGCCGCCTGCGCGCCGATCGAGAAAACATTCT
The DNA here is from genome assembly GCF_052851135.1 of Streptomyces sp. BRA346. Taxonomy (NCBI): domain Bacteria; kingdom Bacillati; phylum Actinomycetota; class Actinomycetes; order Kitasatosporales; family Streptomycetaceae; genus Streptomyces; species Streptomyces sp. BRA346. The sequence goes on from NZ_JAIWIH010000013.1 coordinate 89,937, forward strand.
CGCCAGACTCCCGGAATCTGAATTTTCGACCTTCCTCGGAAGTCTGAAGTTCAGCACCAAGGGCACGCTCGCCAGCGCTTGCTACCGGCCCTTGATGTCCGTTCTGACGCTGAGCGAGATTTTCCAGGTATTCGAGCACTGCGGAATGGCGCGAGAGTACACCGTTCGGTGCCTTGAATACGAGTGCAAAAACGGAAAGTGCAAGTTCGACTTCTGGTCACTCTGCACGCACGACTGCGCAGCCTGCCTGGAGTGAATCTCTCGACACACGACGGCGCCGGGAGCCGGTCCGCCCCTGCGTGCGGACCGGCTCCCGGCGGGTGGGGCTCAGCCGTTCTCCACGACCATCAGCGCTTTGCCGTCCGCGTCGCGGAAGCCGAACATCAGCGGGGCCGGGGCTCCCCCGACACCGCACCTCCGGATCGGCATCGACACCCCTGGAATTCCCGAACGTCACGCAGTACAGGAGTGTACACTTCTGTACATGAGTGACACCTTGCCGATCACTGAAGCCCGAGCCTGCTTCGGCTCACTGGTGCGCCGCGCTTCGCACGCCCGTGAGCGCATCACGATCACCGATCACGGCCAGCCCGCAGCGGTGCTGATCAACCCTCAGGAATTGGCGGACCTTGAGGACTCGCTCGCTTTGGCCGAATATCGGGCCAGTCAGGCGAGCGGCACGTTTGTCGGCGTCTCTCACGAAGAGGCCCGTAGGCGGCTCGGACTGGAGCAGAGTTGAGCCACCAGATCATCTGGAGTGAGCAGGCGCTCGACAACGCGACCCGGTTCCTCAAGGACGACCCCGAGGGGTTAGAGCAGGTCTTCAAGGCAGTTGACCTCCTCGCCGACAACCCACGCCCAGCGGGTACCGCCGCATACGGATCACCAGACCTGCGCCGCATGCACGTGGGGATGTACCGCCTCATGTACGAGATCACTGACGCATCCGTAACCATCGTGGTGATCCACATTGGCCGCACGGGCTGAGCGGCCGCGCGGTCTGGCGTACGGGCACCGTTTGTGATTGAGAGCCGGTCCGCCCCCGTGTGCGGACCGGCTCCTCGCGGTTCTCAGCCGTTCTCCACGACCATCAGGGCGTTGCCGTCCGCGTCGCGGAAGCCGAACATCGGCGGGACCGGGGCGCCCCAGCGCTGGACCTCCGGGTCGGTGTCGACGCCGCGTGCGCGCAGGGTGGCGTGGTCGGCGTCGATGTCCTCGGAAGTCAGGATCAGGCCGGTCGCGTAGGCCGAGGCCTGCTGGCCCTCGCGCGGGAGGACGAGCGCGATGCCGGTCGGGGCGCCCGTCGGACCCACCTCGATCCAGCGCATACCGTCCCCGAAGGGGATGTCGGCGCGCTTCTCGAAGCCGAGGGTGTTGACGTAGAAGTCGAGCGCCCGGTCCTGGTCGGCGACGGTGACGGCGACCCGGCCTATCTCGGTGAGCCGGATGCCCTTCGCGTCGGTAGCGGTCATGGTGACCTCCCTGGTGGTAATGGGTTATGCCGGTATGACCGGGGGGCCGCGCGGAACTCATCGGTCCGCGCCCGTTGACCTTCGAGCCGCTTGAAGGCCCAGCATGGCGGCCATGAACGACGACGAGCCCCTCATGGGCATCGGCGCCTTCGCCCGCCGGGTCGGGCTGACGCCGAGCGCGCTGCGGTTCTACGACGACTGCGCGGTGCTGCGGCCCGCGCGGGTGGACGCGGCGACCGGGTACCGGTCCTACGCACCGGAGCAGGCGCCCCGCGCCACGCTGCTGCGACGGCTGCGGGAGGCCGAGTTGCCGCTGGTCGAGGCGATGACCGTGCTGGACGGGCCGCCCGAGGAGGCCCGGGAGGTGCTGCGGGACCATCTGCGGCGGAGCACGGAGTCGGCGGCGGCCGCCCGGGCGGCGATCGAGGACGTGCTGCGCGCGTTGCCGGGCGGGGTGCGGTGCGGGCGGGTCCGGGTCGGCGGCGCCGAGCTGGCGGGCGCGGTGCGGCAGGTGGGCTCGGCGGTGGCGGTGGGCGCGGTGCGGGAGGAGTTCCCGGTGCTGGGCCGGGTGCTGATCGAACTGGCCGAGCAGGAACTGCGGCTGGTGGCCACCGACCGCTACCGGCTGTCCGTACGGTCCCTGCGGCCGCTCGCGATCAGCGGCGAGCCGTGCGGGCTGACGGTGGGCATCGAGGAACTGCGGGAGGTCGCGGTCTGGGCCCGGGGGCTGCCGGAGGTCGCGATCGAGGTCGACGGTGCCGAGGTGCGCGTACGGGGCGAGGGTGAGGAGCGGGCGCTGTCCATCGCGGACGAGGCGTTCCCCGCGTACCGCATGGTCCTGGACGGGCTCGCGGACGCCCGGCACCGGGTGATCACCGACCGGGCGGCGCTGTGCGCGGCCGTGGCGGAGCGGGGCGGTGACGGGCCGGTGGTGCTGCGGACAGGAGATGGCGTGCTGGCGGTCGAGGGCGGTCCCGTGCGGCCCGCCGTCCCGGACGACGCCCGACCGGGCGCGGCAAGGGGCACCGCCGCCGGGGGTACCGCCTCAGGAGGCGCCGCCGCACGGGGCGCCACCGCAGAGGGCACCGCCACAGACGGCGACGCAGAAGGCACCGCCGCGCAGAAGAGCACCACACGGGACACCGCCGCACCGCCAGCCGACGCCGCCGACGGCAATTCGCTGCCCGACGTAGGCGATACGTCCGCCGACGACGGCAACACGCTCCCCGCCCTCTGCATCGGGCCATCACTCCGCATCGCCTTCGACCCCGCCGTTCTGCTGCCCGCGCTGGAGGCGGGCGTGGGGCCCGACGTGCTGCTGGAGGTCGCCTCGGGCGGCGAGCCCGTCGTCGTCCGCTCCGCCGATCAGGGCAGTTTCACGACGCTCGTCATGCCCGTACGGACCCCGTGAAGGAGACCCCGATGGATCCCGAAAACCCCGTCGTCCGGCTGTGCGTGCAGGGCATGGCCGCCGAGGCCGAGGGGCGGGACGGCGACGCCCGCGACCATTTCCGGCAGGCGTGGGACGCCGCCACCGACGACTACGGGAAATGCGTGGCCGCGCACTATATGGCCCGGCACCAGCCCACCCCCGCCGAGACGCTGCGCTGGAACCAGGAGTGCCTGGACCGCGCGGACGCGGTCGGTGACGACCGGGTCCGCGGGTTCTACGCGTCGTTGCACGTGAACATGGGCGGAGCGTACGCAGAGCTCGGCGACATGGTCACGGCGCGCGAGCACTACGTACGCGCCGCCGCGCACATCGGCGACGTCCCGCCGGGGAGCTACGCGGACTGGACCCGCTTCGGCATCGCCGACGGGCTGGGTACGCCCCCCAAGAGCGGAACACTCGCCGCTTTGCTGGACCGGCTGTGTGCCTGCGGCGAGTTGCGGGCGCTCGGCGTGATCCTCCCGCCGTACCTGGGCGACCTCGGCACGGAGGAGGACCGGGAACGGCTGGTCACCGCGCTGCGCATGGTGCACGCCGCCCGCTGGCTGGCGGATGACGAACAACAGGCGTTGGGCGCGGTGATCAGCGAGCTCGCGATCAGCGGTTGACGAACGCGAGGCTCTTCTCGTCGTAGCGGGTTCCGGCCACCTGGTCGGCCGGGGCGGCGGCGTCGATCGCGGCCAGGTCCTCCGCGGACAGCTCGATGGAGACCGCGGCGAGGTTCTCCTCCAGGTACTTCTCGCGGCGGGTGCCCGGGATCGGCACCACGTCGTCGCCGCGGTGCTGCACCCAGGCGAGGGCGAGCTGACCGGCGGTGACGCCCTTCTCGGCGGCCAGTTCGTTCAGCTTGTCGACGATGGCCAGGTTCTGTTCGAGGTTGCCGTCCGCGAAGCGGGGCTGGGTGCGGCGCATGTCCGTTTCCGGCAGGTTTTCGACCGAGGTGTAGCGGCCGGTCAGGAAGCCGCGGCCGAGCGGGGAGAACGGGACGAGGCCGATGCCGAGTTCGCGGCAGACCGGGGCGGTCTCCGCCTCCAGGTCACGGGTCCACAGCGACCATTCGCTCTGGAGCGCCGCGATGGGATGCACCGCGTGGGCTCGGCGGATGGTCTCCGGGCTCGCCTCGGACAGCCCGAGGTGGCGCACCTTGCCCGCCCGGACCAGCTCGGCCATCGCTCCGACGGTCTCCTCGATGGGGACGTCGGGGTCGACGCGGTGCTGGTAGTAGAGGTCGATGTGGTCGACGCCGAGGCGGCGCAGCGATGCGTCGCACGCCTCGCGGACGTACGCGGCGTCACCGCGGATCGCGGTGGGCTCGCCCAGCCGGTTCGCGAAGCCGAACTTGGTGGCCACGACCGCCTGCTCGCGGCGGCCCCCGGTCAGGGCGCGGCCGAGCAGCTCCTCGTTGTGGCCGGAGCCGTAGAAGTCGGAGGTGTCCAGCAGGGTGACGCCGAGGTCGAGGGCGCGGTGGATGGTGGCGATCGACTGCGCGTCGTCCGAGTCGCCGTAGCCGTGGCTCATCCCCATGAGCCCCAGGCCCTGTGCGCCGACGGTGAGTTCGCCCAGGCGGCGGGTGGGCAGGTGGGTGGGCAGATCGGACATCGGGTGCCTCCTTCGTGGTCGTGACCATCACGCTAGGAGTTGGAGCGCACTCCAAGTCAACTGGGAAATTCGCTGGCCAGGAGCGTGGCTCCGGCTGCCAGAATCGCCCGCATGACGTACGAGGACGAAGTGTCCATGTCGGTGTCCATGTCGGTGGTGGCCGCCGCGATCGTGCAGCGGGGACGGCTGCTGGTCGTGAGCAAGAAGGCGGCCCCCGAAATCTTCTATCTGCCCGGCGGGAAGCCGGACCCGGGCGAGGCCCCGCTGGAGACCCTCGCGCGGGAGCTGGACGAGGAGCTGGGCGTGGCCCCGCTGGAGCCGCGGCTGCTGGCCGAGGTCGAGGGGGTGGCCGTGCTGGAGCGGGTGCCGATGCGGCTGACGGTGTTCGAGGCGCGCATCGACCGGGAGCCCCACCCGGCGGCCGAACTGGCCGATGCGCGGTGGATATCCGGTGGCGACGAGGTGCGGCTCGCCTCGGCCATCCGCAACCGGGTGGTACCGCTGCTGCGGGACAGGGGCATGCTCGCGGCGTGAAGCGACTTCGGGCGCCCCGGCCGGGGGGCGACGACCCGATCGTCGTTCCCGCGGCCGGTGCCGACCGTCAGCGGCCCGTCACCGCCGCGATGTACATCCGGAACCGCCTCGCCGGACCGGCCGTGCGGACCGGCCGCCGCCACGCCGCCACGCTGCCGGGCGGAGTCCGCGGGCCGTAAGCCGCGGAGCCGCAGGGCCGCCCCGCGCGGAACGCACACAGCAAAAGGACCGGCCCGGTGCGCTCCCCCGTCGCACACCGGGCCGGTCCCTCGCTGCCCCTCCCCCCATAGAAGGGGCAGCCGTCTCTCCTCCCAGGTCAGTCCGTCGCGATGGCGTTGAGGATGTTCATCCGCGCCGCCCGGAACGCCGGGATCAGGGCCGCGATCAGACCCACCACGGCCGAGCCGATGAAGACCGTGATGATGGTCGGCCAGGGGATCTCCAGGGTCTTCAGCCCCTCCAGCGCCAGCAGCTTCTGCGCGGTCGCGCCCCAGCCCATGCCCAGGCCCAGACCGAGCAGCGCTCCGAAGAGGGCGATGACGACGGACTCCAGCCGGATCATGCGGCGCATCTGGCGCCGGGAGAGGCCGATGGCGCGCATCAGGCCGATTTCCCGGGTGCGTTCGACGACCGACAGGGCGAGGGTGTTCACCACGCCGAGGATGGCGACGATGATCGCGAGCGCCAGCAGTCCGTAGACCAGGTTGAGCAGCTGGCCGATCTGGTCCTTCATCTCCTTCTTGTAGTCGGTCTGGTCGCGGACCTTGACCGACGGGTACTGGTGCAGCTCGGCCTTGAGGGACGTGTACGCCGCCTCCTCCTGGCCGTCCTTCGCCTGCGCCAGCAACATGATGTCCGCCGGGATCAGCTTGGCGGGGACATAGCGCTCGACGGTGGTGATGTTGATGTAGAGCGCGCCCTTGTCCAGGCTCGTGTCGTCCGAGGTGATCGCCGCGACCTTGAGCTTGGCGGTGCGGCCCTCCTTGAAGGCGACGGTCAGGGTGTCGCCCTCCTTCACCTTGTGCTTCTTGGCGAAGCCCTCCGGCACCGACATGGCGTCCTTGCCGTACGCGGCGGCCAGGTCGCCCGAGACGACCGGGGTCCGCAGGTCGTCCGCGTACGTCGGGTCGGCCGCGGCCAGGTCCTTGGTGGCCGTCTTGCCGTCCGGCAGGGTGATCTTGGCGCCCTCGATCTCCTTGCGGTCGCTGACGTGCGTGAGGCCCGTGGCCCGGTGCGCCGCCTGTTCGATCTGCCGGGTGATCGGCTGGCCGGTGTCGGACTGGATGATGAAGTCCGCGCCGACCGACTTGTCCAGCTCGTCGGTGGCCGAGGCGACCATGGACGAGCCGACCACCGACAGGCAGGCGACCAGCGCCAGGCCGATCATCAGGGCCGCGCCGGTGGCGCCGGTGCGCCGCGGGTTGCGCAGCGCGTTGCGCTCGGCCAGCCGCCCGACCGGACCGAAGATCCGCAGCACGACGGTGGCGAGGGCCCGGACCACGAGACCGGCCAGCAGCGGGCCGATGACGATGAAGCCGATGAGGGTCAGCACCACGCCGAGGCCCAGGAACATCGAGCCGTCGACGGCCTTGTCGGCGTTGCCCGCGACGACCAGGGCCGCGGCACCGGCCGCGGTGAGCAGGGTGCCGATCGCGCCGCGGATCCGTCCGGCCTTGGTGTCCGCCGGGGTGCCCGCGTCGCGCAGGGCCGCCATCGGGGAGATCTTCCCGGCCCGGCGGGCGGGGATGTAGGCGGCGATGACGGTGACGACGATGCCGATGGTGAGGCCGACGATGGGCGTGGCGGGCTTCACCGTCAGCTGGTCGGTGCTCAGGTGCAGACCCGCGCTGCCCATGATCTTGATCAGGCCGACCGCGAGCCCGACGCCGCCGAGGACGCCGAGGATCGAGCCGACGACACCGAGGAGCAGCGCCTCGATCAGCACCGACCGGTTGATCTGCTTGCGGCTCGACCCGATGGCGCGCATCAGGCCGATCTCGCGGGTGCGCTGGGCGACCAGCATCGAGAAGGTGTTGACGATCAGGAAGATGCCGACCAGGACGGCGATTCCGGCGAAGCCGAGCATCGCGTACTTCATGACGTCCAGGAAGGAGCCGATGTCGCTCTCGGCCTCCTTGCTGGCCTCGGCCTTCGTCTGCACCTTGACGCCGGTGCCGAGCTCGGCGACGACGCTCTTCTTCAGCTGGTCGTTGCTGACGCCGGGCTGGGCGGTCAGCGCGTAGTTGGAGTACACACCGGGCGCCCCGAGCAGCTTGCGCTGCGCGGTGTCGGTGTCCATGTAGACGATGGTGGCGCCGGGGTTGGTCACCTGGAACGTGGCGATGCCGACGATCTTCGCGCGGAACTCACCGGGCACGGCGATGATCCGCAGCTCGTCACCGAGCTTCAGCTTCTTGGTGTCGGCGGTGTCGGCGTCGACCATCACCTCGGTGGGGCCGCGCGGCGAGTGACCGGAGGTGAGCTTCACCGAGCGGTGCTCGGTGGTGTCCCAGTTGGTGCCGATGGTCGGGGCGCCGGAGCTGGGCCCGATGCTGTCGCCCTTCCGGTTGACGACGGTGACCGACTGGCTGGTGGCGTCCCCGGTCACCGACTTGACGCCGTCGACCCGCTTCAGCTGCGCCAGCTCCGCGCCCGGCAGGGTACGGACCCGGCCCTGCCGGGTGTCCTTGTCGCTGGCCCCCTTCGGGCTGACCGTGACGTCGGACGCCGTGCTCGCGAAGAGCTTGTCGAACGTGGCGTTGGTGGTGTCGGTGAAGACGAGCGTGCCGCAGACGAACGCCACGGACAGCAGGACGGCGATCGCGGACAGCGCCATCCGCCCCTTGTGGGCGAGGAAGTTGCGCAGGGAGGTCTTGAGGACGGTCATGACACCCGTCCACGGGCATCGAAGTGCTTCATGCGCTCAAGGACGAGGTCGGCCGTGGGGCTGTGCATCTCGTCGACGATCCGGCCGTCGGCCAGGTACAGCACCCGGTCGGCGTAGGAGGCGGCTACGGGATCGTGGGTGACCATCACGATCGTCTGCCCCAGCTCGTCCACGGACCGCTTGAGGAAGCCCAGCACCTCGGCACCGGCCCGGGAGTCCAGGTTTCCGGTCGGCTCGTCACCGAAGATGATCTCGGGGCGGGCGGCCAGGGCGCGGGCCACCGCGACGCGCTGCTGCTGACCGCCGGACAGCTGGTTCGGACGGTGCTTCAGCCGGTCGGCCAGACCGACGGTCTGCACCACCCGGTCCAGCCAGGCGCGGTCGGGCTTGCGGCCCGCGATGTCCATCGGCAGCGTGATGTTCTCGATCGCGTTGAGCGTCGGCAGCAGGTTGAACGCCTGGAAGATGAAGCCGACCCGGTCCCGGCGCAGCTGGGTGAGCTTCTTGTCCTTGAGCCCGGTGATCTCGGTCTCGTCGATGAAGATCTGGCCCGACGAGACGGTGTCGAGCCCCGCGAGGCAGTGCATCAGCGTCGACTTGCCGGAACCGGACGGGCCCATGATCGCCGTGAAGCGGCCGCGGGCGATGTCCACGTCGACGTGGTCCAGCGCGACCACCCGGGTCTCGCCGGAGCCGTACGCCTTGACCACCTGGCGTGCCCGGGCAGCAACGGCCGTATGTCCTCCGCTGCCCCCGGTCTTGGGAATCGATACGGCCGTTGTCACGGTGTACTCCTCTTTTTCGTCTATATCGGATCCGGGACGGTCACACGTCCCCGATCGCCTGGTCGAGCGTGATGATGAGCCTCCCGGAAAGCGGCGGCCGGGACGATGAGGCCCGGCGCCGTCTTCGGGTGGGGCCAGCCCTACCCCCCCTCGGTCCTGCTGGCCGTAACCACAGTAGAGAGCGGTACACCCCGGCTCGTCCTTCCCCGGGACGAACCCCGGGTAGGAGGAAAGGCAGCCCATCCCCTAGGGGAGTAGGCCCTGAGGTGGAGCGCAACTCGGGGTCGACTCTGCACCCTCACGTAACGGAAGGCTCAAGTCCGCGGCCTCAACAGCCCTGATGCGTTCTTCCCCTGCCCTGAGGCGGCATGGAATGGTGGGTCGTACAAGAATTGGACACCAGAGCCGGCGCGGACCGGCGGAGGGAGCGCGCCACGGTGGGCGGCACCGCAGAGGGACCCGACGCGGGACTCCATATCCCCGCTCCCCGAGAGCCCCCCGCCCCGTAAGGACTCCCCGCCCCGTGGGGCAGCCCCCGCCACGCCCCGCGGACGCCGCCCCGTCGTCGCCGCGCTGATGCTCGCCATGGCGCTGACCGCGCTCGACTCCACCATCATCTCGACCGCCGTTCCGCAGATCGTCGGCGATCTCGGCGGCTTCTCCGTCTTCTCCTGGCTGTTCTCCGGCTATCTGCTCGCCGTCACCGTCACCCTCCCGGTCTACGGGAAGCTCTCCGACACCTTCGGCCGCAAGCCCGTCCTGGTGGCGGGCACCATCGTGTTCCTCATCGGATCGCTGCTGTGCGCCGGAGCCTGGAACATGGCCTCCCTCATCGCCTTCCGCATCGTCCAGGGGCTGGGCGGCGGGGCACTCCAGGGCACCATCCAGGTGGTCGCCGCCGACCTCTACCCGCTCAAGGAACGCCCCAGGATCCAGGCCCGGCTCTCCTCCGTCTGGGCCCTGTCCGCGGTCACGGGCCCCGCGCTCGGCGGAGTGCTCGCCGGGTACGCCGACTGGCGCTGGATCTTCCTCATCAACCTGCCGATCGGGGCACTCGCCCTCACCCTGATCGTCCGCCATCTGCACGAACCGGAACGGCGGCGGGCGACCCGGCCCCGCATCGACTGGGCGGGCGCCCTCACCATCTTCGCCTGCGGCGGACTGCTGCTGACCGCGCTCGTCCAGGGCGGAGTGGCCTGGGGCTGGCTCTCCGCCCCCTCCCTCGCGCTGCTCACGGCCAGCGCCGGATGCGCGGCCCTGACCGTGTGGATCGAACGGCGCCGCCGAACCCATCATTCCGGGCTGGGTGTGGCGGCGGCGCACCATCTCGGCGGTCAACCTCGCGCTCGGCGCGCTCGGTCTCCTCATGATCGCCCCGACCGTCTTCCTGCCCACCTACGCCCAGTCGGTGCTGGGCCTCGGGCCGATCCCCGCCGGATTCGTGCTGTCCGTGATGACCCTGAGCTGGCCCATCTCGGCCGCCCTCAGCAGCCGCGTCTACAACCGCGTCGGCTTCCGGAACTGCTCGATGATCGGCATCGGCGCCGCCGCGCTCATCCTGGCCGCCTTCCCCCTGCTCCCCTATCCCGGAGCCGACCCCGGCGCCGCCTGGCAGCCCGCGCTGATCATGCTGCTGCTCGGCGCCGCGCTCGGGCTCTTCCAGCTCCCGCTGATCGTCGGCGTACAGTCCTCCGTCGGCTGGGCCGAACGCGGCACCGCCACCGCCTCGATCCTCTTCTGCCGCCAGGTCGGCCAGTCGATCGGCGCGGCCCTGTTCGGCGCCGTCGCCAACGCGACGCTCGCCTCCCGGCTCGCCGCCGCCCCGTCCGGCATCCGCGACGGGCTCCCCGGCGACCTCGACTCGGTCTCCCACGCCCTCGACCGCCCCGGTGCCCTCAGCGCCGGGGCCGCCGACTATCTGCGGCGCGCCGTGGACACCGCCGTCGACCACGTCTACCTGGGCGCCGCCTCCGCGGCCGTCCTCGCCCTGCTGGCCCTGCTGTTCCTCGCCCCGCGCCGCTTCCCGGTCCGCGCCGAGGCGGGAAGCGGAACGGAAGCGGAAGCGGAGTCCGTCGCCGACCCGCTGACGGCGAATCCCGCCCGGGAGACCTGATCCGGGCTCCCGGACTCCTGGGCTGCTGGGCTGCTGGGCTGCTGGGCTGCTGGGCTCAGGTCTCGGGGTGCGGGCGCGGCTGCGGGTGCGGGCCGGAGGCGGCGTCCTCCGAGACCGGCTTGCCCGTCAGGGCCGTCAGGCTGCCGCGCACATGCTCCAGATGCGCCTTCAGCTCCTCGCGCCGCTCCACGTGTTCGCGCAGCGTCCGCTCCGTCTCCCGGGCCAGCCGCTCCTCCCGGGCCCTGGCCTGCGCGATGATCTCCGCCGCCTGCGCCTGCGCGTCCTCCTGGCGCAGCCGCGCGGCCTGGTCCGCCATCGCGTACTCCCGCTTGGCGTCCGCCAGCCTGGCCTGGGCGTGCTCCTCCATCTGGACCAGCCGCGCCGTCATCGCCGCATCGCGCTCGACCAGCTCATGACCGGCCGCCTCCCACCGGTCCGCGTGCTCCCGCTCCTGCTCGGCGAGGATCGCCGCGGTACGCCCGCGCATCTCCTTCAGCGCCGCCAGAGACTCGCTGCGCCACTCCTTGACGTCCCGGCGCGAGGCCGCGCGCACCTCCTCCACCTCCGCCTGCGCCGCCTCCAGGGTGCTGCGCGCCGATGCCTCGGCGGCCTCCCGCACCCGCTCGCCCTCGTCGCGGGCGGCGTCCCGGACGACCCGGGCGGCGGCCTGCGCGGCCTCCCACTCCTCCTGCGCCGCCGCCTCGGCCGCGGCCCGCAGACAGCCCACCTCCTCCTCGGCCGCCATCAGGATCAGCTGCGCGCGGTCGCCCAGCGATTCGTACGTCTGGGGGGCCAGCTGGGCGATCACCTCACGCAGCCGGTCGGCGTCGGCGGCCAGCTCGTTGGCGAGAACGGTGAGGCGCGCGGCGCGTTCCCACGCCGCGTCACGCGCCTCGGACAGCTCCGCCACATAGCGGTCGACCTGCGCGGGACGGTAGCCACGGCCCCGTCCGCCGATGGTGAAGCCATGACGTGACACCGATGCGCCCATCCTTGGAACCCCTTAGTCCGGTAGGCAACGCGCTCCGGCGCACATCTTGATGGATGGGGTCTTATCGCCCATAACGCGACACTCCGCCCATCTCCCCGGCCGGGGCCCGCCCGGGTACCACAACGACAAGGCGCCCGCCCCCGTCACGGGGGTCGGGCGCCTCGATGGGGCGCGCGCTCGGCGCGCTCCGGCTATATCGGGGTTACGGCGGGACTCAGAGCAGACCGTCCCACATCTGCTCCAGCAGCACGGCCCACCAGTTGTCCGGCGCGGACAGGGCGGCCGGGTCCAGCGCCGCGAGCTGCGCCTGGAAGTCGACGGTCCAACGGCCCGCCTGCTCCGGCGTCAGCCCGTACCGCAGCCGCCACATGCGGCCCAGCAGCCCCATGCAGCGCACGAACTCCGGCAGACCGGTGTTGACGAACTGCGCCGGCACCGGCTGCGGCGCCGCTTCCAGCGGCACCGCCACGATGTGCGCCGTGCCGTACTGCACGCACAGCTGACGGCCGAAGTCGTTGCCCATCACCAGGTACGACCCCGCGTCGGCCGCGGGCTGCACGCCGCGCTCCGCCGCGAGCTCGGCCAGCGTCGGCACCGGGCGCCCCTGCTGCGCCTGGGCCCAGAAGAACGGGCCGAAGTCCGCGGGCAGCCCCGCCCACACCAGGGTCTGCGCCACCACGTCCGGTACGCCCTGCCGCGACACCGCGCGCTGGTCGAACCGGACGATGCCCTGCGGCCCGAACGCCTGGCCCAGCTCCTGCGCCAGCCCCTCCGGCGGCACCGGCGGAATCGGCTGCACCTGGCTGGGGTGCGGCAGCGGCACCCGGTTGGGCGCCGGGCGGGCCGGGCCGTCCGCCACCTGGTGCAGCTCGCCCTGGTGCTCGATCAGATGCCGTACGCCCTGCTGCCGGGTCGCGTGGTCCCGCCCGTACGGGGCCGTGTGGCTGATCCGCACCTGCGGCCACGACTCGCGGATCATCCGCGCGCAGTAGCCGCCCGGCAGATCACACGACTCCAGCTCGGTGTGCAGCTCCAGCACCTGCTGCGGCGGCACGTTCATCGCCCGCAGCTCATGCAGGATCTGCCACTCCGGGTGCGGGGTGCCGGGCGCCGAACGACGGATCAGCTGCTGCTCGGAACCGTCCTGCGCGCGGTAGCGGAGGACGGCCATGTAGCCGGGACCGACGGTCGGCATCCCGGCGGGGGGCGGCGGATACGCGTACCCGCCGCCGGGCCCGGGCGGCATGCCGGGCGGCGGTGTGCCGGGCTGCGCCACACCGTGCGGCGGAGTGATGCCGGGCACCGGCGGACCGGCGGGCGGCGGCATGTTGGGGACACCGGGCGCGCCCGGGGCGCCGGGGGCGCCGGGCGGCGGTGGGGCCTGGCCACCGGCCAGCATCGTCGCCGCCGCGTGCACCCCACCGCCGGGGGCGCCGGGGGCTCCGGGCGCGCCCGGAGCGCCCGGCGCCCCCGGGAAGGGGCCCGGCGGGGGCGGCGGCGTGGGCGGACCACCCGCACCGGGGACGCCGGGAGGGCCGGGCGGCTGCGGGCCGGATGGCCCAGCCTGCCCCGGGGAGCCCGGAGCACCCGGCTGGCCGGGAGGGCCGGGCGGACCAGGCGGACCGGGAGGACCGGGAGGACCGGGAGGCGGCGGAAAGCCGGAAGCGCCGGGGCCGGACGGCGGCTGGCCGGGGCCACCCGCCAGCATCGTCGCCGCCGCGTGCACCCCACCACCGGGGGCGCCGGGGACGGAGGGCGGAGGCGGCGTCTGCCCACCGGGCGGCGCCTGACCGGGAGCACCGGGAGCACCAGGCGCGCCGGGGGTGCCGGGGGTGCCGGGAGCGCCCGGACCACCGGCCAGCATCGTGGCCGCCGCGTGCACCCCACCACCGGGAGTGCCGGGGGCGGGAGGCGGAGGCGGGGTCTGCGGACCGTTCTGCCCGCTCTGCCCGCTCTGCCCGCCGGGAGCACCCGGGGTCCCGGGAGTGCCCGGACCGCCCGGGATGCCGCTGCCCACGCTGTCGTCCAGCTGCGAGACCAGCTGCGTCGGTACGTACCCCCCGGCCGGAGCGCCCGGGGCGCCGGGGCCGGAGGGGCTCGGCGGCGGAGGCGTGTGCGGCCCCGCACCCGGCCGGGCGCCGGGCGTGCCCGGCGCACCGGGCGGCGGCGGGGTCGTCGGGCCGCTCGGCCGCCCCGCCTTGTGGGTGGCGGCATCCGCGATGTCGCCCGCGCCGGGGGACGCGCCCGAGGACGCGTCGGAACCGCCCGCCGTCCCCGGGAAGTCGAAGGGCGGAGAGACGGCGGTGGGCGGCAGCGCGCTGCCCGCCGACATCAGTTCGGTCTTGGCGTCGGGCCCCACCCCCGGGACCGGGGTGTCCTCGTCGTCCGAGCCCGCGAGCGGCGGGGCGAACACCGTGGCGGGCGGGGCGACCGAGCGATCGCCGTCGTCACTCGCGGAGTTGGTGTCGGCCCACGGCGTACCGGCGCCGGGCGTGGCCGGGCCCTTCGGCGTCTCACCGGAAGCGGGCGACGCGGGCGCCGACGGGGCGGGCGGGGGCGGAGCCCACGGGCTGCCGCCGCCGGGTGCCGGGGCGGCCGGGGGCTGGGGCGCGTCGGCGAGCGGCCGCGCCACCCCGTCCGACGGCCAGTCGTCCGCTTCGCTGTCCCGCCGCGGCGGCGTCACGCCGCCGGGACGCCAGTCGTCCACCGGCTGCGGCGGAGGCGGAGCGGACGGGGGCGCGGCGGGCGCGGATGCGGCCGCCGCGTCGGTGCGCGGACGTGCCACCCCGTCCGACGGCCAGTCGTCCACCGGGCCCGGCGCGGGCACGGCGTCGCGCGGCTCGGCGCCACCGGGCGGCGGCGTGGGAGGACCGTTACGCCAACCCTCATCGGCCGAACCGGAAGCCGAAGCGGAACCGGACACGGGCGACTCGCTGCGCGGCGACGGCACGCCGTCCGAGGGCCAGTCGTCCACCGGCCGCGACGCGGGCGCGGCATCGCGCGGGCCATCACCGGGCGGTGGCGCGAACGCGGGCGCGGACCCGGCGTCGCCGCGCGGTGACGGCACGCCGCCGGAAGGCCAGTCGTCCACCGGCTCGGGCGCGGCTGCGTCCGGGCGCGGCGACACCGCGCCATCCGACGACGGCCAGTCATCCACCGGCTCCGGCTCCGGCGCGCCCGTCGCCGGAGCCGACCGCTGTGCGGGCACGTCCGGCGCGTCCTCGCCCCCGCTCATCGCGTCCGCCGCCTCCTGGAGCCACTCCGGCGGAGTCAGCAGGAAGGACGTCACGTTGAGGTCGATGCGCTGCTGCCGCCCGGCGGTCTCCTGGGCGCGGTCGTCGTTCGCGCCGTACTCCTCCTCGTACCGGCGGATCACCTCGCCCACCGGCAGCCCGGGCCACAGCGTGGTCTCCCCGCTGTCCCGCGCGATCACCAGCCGGGCGCCGTCCACGGGCGCGCCCGAGACCGCTCCGTCCGGGCGGTCCTCGGCCCAGGCCACGAAGCCCAGGTCGAACTCCCGCACCCGCACCTCGCGCTGCTGGTAGGCGGGCACCTCACCGTTGATCCAGAGTTCGGCGCGCTCCTGCGCCTGTGCGAAGGTCACCATCGCGCTCACCCCTCCACGGGTACGGCGTACGCGAATCCGCCGTCCACCATCAGGTTCGCCACGGTCTCCAGCTCCGGCGGATTGCCCGCGAGCCGCAGCAGGAAGGCGTCGAAGTCCTCGCCGCACGGCAGCATCAGGCGCTCCACCCGCTCCCGGACCGTCCAGCCGTCGCGGTCCCGCGCGTCGTCGTACGCGCAGAACCACACCGAGCCGATCGCGTCCCCCTTCACCTTCACCGCGATCACCCCGCCCTGGGCGAAGCCCACGCCCAGGTAGTCCTTGGTGAAGTGGTCGCGCAGACACTTGTTGACATAGACGAGGTCGTTGACCGCCGCCTCGTCGCGCACCGTGAAGAACGGCTGGTCGACCAGGAGTCCCAGCTCCGGGTCGAGCGCCGCGCCCACCGGTGCGCAGCCGCCCGCCGCCTTCAGGAACGCGCGGTACGACTCCGGCAGCCGGTAGCCGAGGTCCTCCTCGACGCCCAGCACCTGCTCCTCGGTGGCCGAGAGCCCCCGCACCGGCAGCCCGAAGTGGACCGGCCGGGTGTCCTGCAACGGGCGGGTGCCGCGCTTGTCCTGGTCCACCGGGGCCGTCGCGAGCCCGCCGTGGTGCCGCAGCAGCGCCTTGACCTCGACCGGGATCAGCTCCATCCGGCGGCCGCCGGGGACGTGGTGCCACGTCCAGCCGTGCGGAGTGGCCACCGCCGAGGCGTCGTTCCACAGCTCATGGCCGGAGGCGTGCAGCGCGGCGTTCGCCGAGACGTAGTCGGTCAGCCGCAGTTCGTCGACCCCGAACCCCTCCGGGGGCTCGGCGATTTCGGCGGCCGCGCGGGCGTACGGCGAGAAGTCCGGAAAGCCGTTTTCGTCCACCCGGACGCCCATGGGGTGGCGGGCGGCCCGAACCGGATCCGGGAAGTGCACGACCTGCCCGGCGTAGGCCGTGTTCGGTGGCGCGGCATGCTGCCCGAGCCGACCTGTCGTCATGGCGGTTGCCCCCTGCTGATGCTGGCGTATGGGGCACAGCCTATGCGGTGGCGCCACAAGCGGAACCGGTCGGCCACCACCCCGGCCGCCCACCTGGGCCGACGCACCCGGACTACCGCATTTCCCGTCGCATTTGGCAGGCTGATCTTTCGCAACCGGGGGATTGCGGTGGATTGCACAGGGAGGGACCCACCACATGCACATCACGCAGAGCAACGGGGGCGGCGACGGAGCCGCCACCGCGGCCAGCGACCCCCGGCTGAGATGGAGCAGCGTCGACCCCGACGCCGGTCCGCCTCCGCTGCACCACCGCCGCGACACGCTCCTGCCCGCCGTCGCCGCCGCGCTCTCCGTCCGCGGCGAGACCCTGACCTGCACCGGAGGCAAGGCCGACCAGGCACCCACCCTCCACCCCCTGGTACAGGACTTCCTCGACGCCCTCACCAGCGGGCAGCGCGAACGTTTCACCGGACGCTGCCCCGAAGCGGTCCTGCTCTCCCGCCATCTGACCGCCGTCGAGGCGAGCCGTTCCAAACGCGCGGCCCGAAAACCCCTCACCCACGGTGAGGCGCGCCGCTCCCTCAAGCAGTCGAAGCTGACCGCCCGCCGGATCCGCGAGGCGGGCGACCCGCAGCACGGCTCGTACGCCCCGCCCTGCCTCTCCTGCACGGCGATGCTGGGCCACTTCGGCGTACGGGTGGTGGGTGAGGAAGCGTGACCCGCCCCATCGACCGCACCGACACCACCCGCTTCCCCGTCCCCGTCGACGCCGCCCTCCGCGAGGCGGGCTGGCAGCCGGGCCGCTGGGACATGGAGCGCGCCGAACGCTGGGCGGACACCCTGTCCACCCACACCTCCCCCGCCGGGCACCGGCACACCGTCTTCCCGGCCGCCGTCGAAGCCTGGGCCGAATTCGGCGGACTGCACGTCCAGCCGCCGGGCAGCGGCCGCCAGATCGCCCCCACTCCGTTTCGTATCGATCCGCTGCATGGTCTCCACCTGGCTCGTACGTTGGGCGACTTGGGACGCGCGCTGGAGACCGAGGTCTGCCCGCTGGGCGAAGAGGCCGACGGGCAGGGGCTGCTGACCATCGACGCGGAGGGGCGGGTCTACAGCCTCGACCACACCGGTGACTGGTATTTGGGCGCCACGCTTGACGCTGCGCTGGGCACGCTGATCACGGGCACGCTTCCGCCGCGGCTCTCCAGGGCGTAGCCCTGGGCCCGTCGTTCGTCCGCGGCGCCGTCGTGGCCGCCCCTGCGGTGACGCGCCGTTGCACGTCACGCCGTCGGCCGACCGCGGCGCGGTCGTGGCCGGTCGCGCAGTTCCCCGCGCCCCTACGGCAACCCGCCGTTCCTCCTCACGCCGTCAGCCGACCGCGGCGCCGTCGTGGCCGCCCCTACGGCAACCCGCCGTTGCACGTCACGCCGTCAGCCGACCGCGGCGCCGTCGTGGCCGCCCCTACGGCAACCCGCCGTTGCACGTCACGCCGTCAGCCGACCGCGGCGCCGTCGCGGCCGGTCGCGCAGTTCCCCGCGCCCCGGGGGGCGCTATGCGGTCCTGGCGCGGTCGGGCTCGGGCGCGCGGGTGCGGTCCGGGATGACCGCCGAGACGCGGAAGCCACCGGCCTCCGTCGGGCCCGAGACGAAGCCGCCGCCCAGCGTCGACACCCGCTCCTTCATCCCGACCAGCCCGTTGCCCCCGCTCGGCAGCCCGGCGTCCGCCGCGCCGCGCTCCGAGGGACCGTTCTCCACCAGCACCGCGATCTCGGCGCCGCGGTGCGCCAGACGGATCCGGGTGCTGGCGCCCGGGGCGTGCTTGTGCACGTTGGTCAGCGCCTCCTGCACCACCCGGTACGCGGTCTGCTCCACCCGCGCCGCGTACCGCCGCTCCTCGCCCTCCACCGACAGGTCCACGGCCATCCCGGCCGCCCGCGACTGCCCGACCAGCGCCTCCAGCTCCGCCAGCCGCGGCCCGCCCGCCTCCACATCCGTGTCCTCGGGGGGCTCCGTGGCCGACGCCGTCGCCGCCTCGGCAGCCGCCGAGGCGGCGACCGCCACCGAGGCCAGCGGCACCGGCTTCTGCTCGGCCGGGGCGTCCGACCGCAGGACGCCCAGCATCTGCCGCAGCTCGGTCAGCGCCTGCCGCCCCATGTCGCCCACCAGCGCGGCGTTCTTCGACGCCTTCTCCGGGTCCTTGAGCGCCACCGCCTGGAGCGCCGCCGCGTGCACCACCATCAGGCTCACCCGGTGCGCCACCACGTCGTGCATCTCGCGCGCGATCCGGGTGCGCTCCTCGTTGCGCGCCCACTCGGCCCGCTCCTCGGCCCGCTCCGCGAGCAGGGACAGCTCGCGCTCCAGGCCGTCCGCCCGCTCCCGCAGGCTCTCCACCAGCCGCCGCCGGGCCCGGACGTACAGCCCGAGCAGGACGGGGGGCGCGGTCAGCGCCAGGGTGATCGTCAGCGAGAAGAGCGGGGCCTCCCACAAGGCCGAGCCCCAGTCGGCCTGTGCGTTGTCCTGCCGGAAGCGGATCATCGTGACGAGGAACGTTCCGGCACCCGCCATCCCGGCCAGCACCGCCGAGATCCGGCGCGGCACCTCGGACGCGGCGAGGGTGTAGAGCCCGACGACGCCGAGCAGCAGCCCCATCTCCGCGGGGGTGACGGCGATCGATATCAGCACCACGGCGATCGCCCAGCGCCGCCGCAGCACCAGGGTGGATCCGACGATCAGCCCGAGCAGGACACCGAGGGCGACCGGCATCCGGGCGTCGTGCGCGAATCCGACGCCCTCCGCGGCGCATTCAACCGCCGACGCGACGCCGAGCATGATGTCCAGCACCATGCTGCGCCGCCGCGACCACCACCATGGGCCGCCGGGTGCGCCGCGCGCACTCGTGTCCTCAGATGCCCCCGTCGCACTCATAGCGACCAGACTACGGCCGCGCGCCAGCCCTTTTCCGGGGGACACGGCCGCATGTGTCTCACTCGAACAGTCCGTATATCAACGGTTTTAACTCGAACGGTTGAATCGAGCATGTTTTCGATCGGACGTCCGCGTCACGACCGGGCGCACCGACCCATACCGTCGCGTCGAGGGCGGCCGGTACGGCATAGTGGTGGGGACCAAGTCGATCGCCCGCACAGGGTGTCCGACTTGGATCCGTTTGCCATCCCCTGTGGTGTAATTGGCAGCACAGTGGCTTTTGGTGCCATTAGTCCGGGTTCGAGTCCTGGCGGGGGAGCCCTCTTCACGGGTCCCGGCCTTCACGGTCGGGACCCGGAGTCGTTTCCGGGGGGAAACCTCTCGGTATCCTGCGGGTGTCCACCCCCTACCCGAAGCCGAAGGGCACACCCGTGAGCGCCAACCGCCCGGCAGCCGTCGTCGTCCTCGCAGCGGGTGAGGGCACTCGCATGAAGTCGGCGACCCCCAAGGTTCTGCACGCCATCTGCGGCCGGTCCCTCGTCGGGCATGTCGTCGCCGCCTCCCGCGAGCTCTCGCCCGAGCACCTGGTGGTCGTGGTCGGCCATGCCCGGGAGCAGGTCTCCGCGCATCTGGCCGAGATCGACGCCGACGCCCGCACCGCCGTCCAGCACGAGCAGAACGGGACCGGGCACGCGGTCCGGATGGGCCTGGAGGAGCTGTCCCACAGCGGTGTGGCGCTCGACGGCACCGTGATCGTCGTCTGCGGCGACACCCCGCTGCTGACCGGCGAGACCCTCAAGCAGCTCGCCGGGGCGCACTCCGCCGACGGAAACGCGGTGACCGTCCTCACCGCCGAGGTGCCCGACGCCACCGGCTACGGCCGCATCGTGCGGGACCAGGCGTCCGGCGCCGTCACCGCCATCGTGGAGCACAAGGACGCCACCGACGCCCAGCGCGCGATCCGCGAGATCAACTCCGGCGTCTTCGCCTTCGACGCCCAGCTGCTCACCGACGCGCTCGGCAAGGTGCGGACCGACAACAGCCAGGGTGAGGAATACCTCACCGATGTGCTCGGCATCCTGCGCGAGGCCGGGCACCGGGTCGGCGCGTCGGTCGCCGCCGACCACCGCGAGATCGTCGGCATCAACAACCGGGTGCAGCTGTCCGAGGCCCGCCGGCTGCTCAACGACCGGCTGCTGGAGCGCGCCATGCTCAGCGGCGTCACCGTGGTCGACCCGGCCACCACCTGGGTCGATGTGACGGTCACCGTCGAGCAGGACAGCGTGATCCACCCCGGCACCCAGCTGCTGGGCACCACGCACCTGGCCACGGGCGCCGAGGTCGGCCCCAACTCGCGGCTCACGAACACCACGGTCGGCGAGGGCGCGGTGGCGAGCTTCACCGTGGCGCAGGACTCGGTGATCGGCGCGGGGGCGTCGGCGGGTCCGTACGCGTATCTGCGCCCCGGTACCCGGCTGGGCCCGGGGTCCAAGGCCGGTACGTACGTGGAGATGAAGAACGCCGAGATCGGCGAGGGCACCAAGGTGCCGCACCTGTCCTATGTGGGCGACGCCACGATCGGCGACTTCAGCAACATCGGCGCCGCCAGCGTCTTCGTGAACTACGACGGTGAGAAGAAGCACCGTTCGACGATCGGCAGCCACTGCAAGACGGGTTCGGACAACATGTTTGTGGCTCCTGTCACAGTGGGAGACGGGGCGTACACCGCCGCCGGCTCGGTCATCACCAAGGATGTGCCCCCGGGTTCGCTCGCCGTCGCACGCGGCCAGCAGCGGAACATCGAGGGCTGGGTCGCTCGCAAGCGCCCCGGGAGCGCAGCGGCGCAGGCGGCCGAGGCCGCCGCTGCCGCGCGCCAGGAGGACGAGGGCGGGCAGTGACCTGCGGACCGGTGCGCCCATCCGGGGGCGTACCGTAAAAGCGCGCACCAAAGTGACATCCAAGGAGACGTGACGTGACCGGGATCAAGACGACCGGCGAGAAGAAATTGATGCTCTTCTCCGGCCGCGCCCACCCCGTGCTGGCCGAGGAGGTCGCCCACGAGCTGGGCGTCAGCCTGGTCCCGACCAAGGCATTCGACTTCGCCAACGGCGAGATCTACGTCCGCTTCCAGGAGTCCGCGCGCGGCGCCGACTGCTTCCTGATCCAGAGCCACACGGCTCCGATCAACAAGTGGATCATGGAACAGCTCATCATGATCGATGCGCTGAAGCGGGCCTCCGCACGCTCCATCACGGTGATCGTGCCGTTCTACGGCTACGCCCGCCAGGACAAGAAGCACCGTGGCCGGGAGCCCATTTCGGCGCGGCTCATCGCCGACATGCTCAAGACGGCGGGTGCCGACCGCATCCTCACGGTCGACCTGCACACCGACCAGATCCAGGGCTTCTTCGACGGCCCGGTGGACCACCTCTTCGCGCTGCCGGTGCTCGCGGACTACGTGGGCGCCAAGGTCGACCGGTCGAAGCTGACGGTCGTCTCGCCGGACGCGGGCCGCGTGCGGGTGGCCGACCGCTGGTGCGACCGGCTGGGCGCGCCGCTGGCGATCGTGCACAAGCGGCGGGACCCGGACGTGGCGAACCAGGTCACCGTCCACGAGGTCGTCGGTGACGTGCGGGGCCGGGTGTGCGTCCTGGTCGACGACATGATCGACACCGGTGGCACGATCTGCGCCGCCGCGGACGCGCTGTTCGCGAACGGCGCGGAGGACGTGATCGTGACGGCCACCCACGGGGTGCTGTCCGGCCCGGCCGCGGACCGGCTGAAGAACTCCAAGGTCAGCGAGTTCGTGTTCACCAACACGCTGCCGACGCCGGGCGAGGTCGAGCTGGACAAGGTCACCGTGCTGTCGATGGCGCCGACCATCGCCCGCGCCGTTCAGGAGGTCTTCGAGGACGGCTCCGTGACCAGCCTGTTCGAGGAGCACGCCTGATGGGCTTAACCGCGGACCGACCCAGCTGAGGCCACTCCCGGACGGGGTGGCCTCAAGCCTGGGGCGACCGTTGGTAGACTCGTGGGGTTGCTCGGCGAGGGAGGCTGTGGTTCACACAGCTCGTCCGTTATCGACGCGCTCTTCGTAGCAGGTCTGTCGTGGGCCGGGTGACGGCCATCTGTAAACGATCTACGAGGAGTGCCCCCATGGCCGAGGTCAAGATTCCCGCCAAGCCCCGCACCGAGTTCGGCAAGGGTGCGGCCCGTCGCGCCCGCCTGGCCGACCGGGTTCCCGGTGTCGTCTACGGCCACGGTGCCGAGCCGCTGCACGTCACGCTTCCGGCGTACGACCTGCTGATGGCGCTCAAGACCCCGAACGTCCTGCTGCGCCTGGAGATCGAGGGCGGCAAGAGCGAGCTGGTCATCCCGAAGGCCGTGCAGCGCCACCCGATCAAGATCGGCATCCTGGAGCACGTCGACCTGCTCCTGGTGAGCAAGGGCGAGAAGGTCACCGTCGAGGTGCCGATCCACACCGAGGGCGACCTGGCCCCGGGCGCCAACCTGCTGGAGCACGTGCTCAACGCGCTGCCGGTCGAGACCGAGGCCACCCACATCCCCGAGGGTGTCACCATCTCGATCGCCGGTCTGGACGCGGGCGACACCATCTACGCCAAGGACATCACGCTGCCGAAGGGCACCACCCTGGCCGTCGAGGACGACGCGCCGGTGCTGCACGTCGTCGCCGCGCAGGCCGAGGCCCCGGAGCCGGAGGCCGCCGAGGGCGAGGGCGAGGGCGCCGAGGCCTGATCCGCCTCGTTCCGCATCGCTTGGCGACCGCCGTCCCGCTGCTGCCAGCGGGGCGGCGGTCGCGTATGAGCGCGGTCGCGTATAAGAGACCACTGGGCACGAAACTCAGGAGAACGAGACGATGAGCGACGCAGACGCGAGCAGCCCGTGGCTCGTGGTGGGCCTGGGCAACCCCGGCCCGGAGTACGCGGCCAACCGCCACAACGTCGGCTTCATGGTGGCCGAGCTGCTGGCCGAGCGGATGGGCGGGCGCTTCAAGGCGCACAAGTCCCGGGCGCAGGTGGTGGAGGGGCGCATCGGGCCGCCCGGTCCGGGCAGCCGACGGGTGATCGTCGCGAAGCCGATGTCGTTCATGAACCTGTCGGGCGGACCGACGACCGCGCTGCGCGACTTCTACAAGGTGCCGGTGGGTCATGTCGTGGCGATTCACGATGAATTGGACATCGATTATGGCGCGCTGAGGCTGAAACTCGGTGGCGGTGACAATGGCCACAACGGGCTGAAGTCGATCACCAAATCGGGGGGCCCGGACTACTTCCGGATCCGCTTCGGCATCGGCCGTCCGCCGGGCCGGATGGATGTCGCGGCGTTCGTGCTGAAGGACTTTTCCGCCGCTGAGCGCAGGGAGTTGGACTACTTCGTGGACCGCGCGGCCGACGCGGTGGAGACGCTCATCGTGGACGGGCTGGAGCGCGCGCAGGGCACCTACAACTCCTGAACGGCACTCGCGCAGCCGTTCGGTTGGAGGTTGACCCGGGGCCCGCCGATGGCAAAGATCTACCGCCATGGCATCCACCGGCATCACCAAGCGCAGCCGTACGCGGCGGGCGGGCGAGAGCATGTACGGACTGCTGTTGCTCGCGAAGAATGTCGCCATGACGCTCGTCGCGCTGCTCATCCTGGTGGCCGGAGTGTGGTCCTCGTGGAGCGACGCCAAGCCCACGATCCTCACCAAGGGGCTGGAGCGCGGCACGCTCACGGTGTCCCGCTGCGACGACGACTGGTGCACCGGCCGGTTCACCCCCGGCTCCAAGGGCAGCGAGGCGCGGCCCAAGGTCCGGGTCGACGCGGCGGTCACGGACGGGAGGGGCGAGCGACTGCTGGTGGCCGTCAAGCCGGGCAGGAACGAGGTGGTGCGCACCGGTACGGCGGGCGTCCTGCACGCCTGGGTTCCGTTCGGCGGCTCGCTGCTGCTGGCGTCGCTGGTCGTGGCGGGCGGGCTCCGCATGCGCCGTACGGCCTGGGGCCTGGGCCTGGCGGGCGCGGCGGTGCTGGGGGCGTCCTTCGCCACGTTGACGTTCTGAACAGTTGACGTTCTGAACACACCGAGCGGCGGCCCGCTCCTCCGGGGAGCGGGCCGCCGCTCGGTGTGTGCCGGGGTGATCAGCCGGTGTTGCGCAGACCCGCCGCCACGCCGTTGACGGTGAGGAGCAGGGCCCGGGCCAGCACCGGGTCGGGCTCTTCGCCGCGCTCGCGGGCGGTGCGCTGCCGGTCGAGCAGGCTCACCTGGAGGTAGGAGATCGGGTCGAGGTAGGCGTCCCGGACGTGGAAGGTCTGCTTCAGGACGGGGTTGGAGTCCAGGAGTTCGGTCTCGCCCGTGATCCGCAGCACCTCCCGCACCGTCAGCTCGTGCTCCGCCTGGATGACGTCGAAGACGTGCTTCAGCTCGTCCGGCACCAGGGTGTCGACGTAGTGCCGGGCGATCCGCAGGTCCGTCTTGGCGAGGGTCATCTCGACGTTGGACAGGAAGTTGCGGAAGAAGTGCCAGTGCTGGTGCATCTCGTCCAGCACGCCGTCGAGCCCGGCCTCGCGGGCGGCCTTGAGGCCGGAGCCGACGCCGAACCAGCCGGGGACGATCTGCCGGGACTGGGTCCAGCCGAAGACCCACGGGATGGCCCGCAGCCCGTCGAGTCCCGCGCCGGAGTCGGGGCGGCGGGACGGGCGCGAGCCGAGGTGGAGTTCGGCGAGCTGGTCGACGGGGGTGGAGGCGAAGAAGTACGCGGGCAGGTCGGGGTCGTCCACCAGGGCGCGGTAGGCGCCGTGGGCGGCGTCGGACACCGTGTCCATCGCCGCGTCCCAGCGGGCCAGTGCCTCGTCCGACTGGCGCGGGGCGGTGTGCAGGGCCGACGCCTGGAGGGTGGCGGCCACGGTCAGCTCCAGGTTCTCGCGGGCGAGCGAGGGGACCAGGTACTTGTCGGAGATGACCTCGCCCTGCTCGGTGACCTTGATCTCGCCTTCGAGGGTGCCCCACGGCTGGGCGAGGATCGCGTCGTGGGTGGGGCCGCCGCCCCGGCCGACGGTGCCGCCGCGGCCGTGGAAGAGGCGCAGCCGTACGCCGTGCCGGTGGGCCACGTCGCGCAGCAGCCGCTGGGCGCGGTGGATCTCCCACTGGGAGGTGGTGATGCCGCCGAACTTGGAGGAGTCGGAGTAGCCGAGCATGACCTCCTGCACATCGCCGCGCAGCGAGACGAGGCGCCGGTAGGAGGGGTCGGAGAGCATGTCGTCGAGGAGCTGGTCGGCGATCTTCAGCTCGTCGGTGGTCTCCAGCAGCGGCACGATGCCGATCTTGGCCCAGCCGCCGTGCAGGTCGATGAGCCCGGCCTCGCGGGCGAGGACGGCGGCGGCGAAGACGTCGTCCGACCCGGCGCACATGGAGATGATGTACGACTCCACGATCTCGGGCCCGAAGCGCTCGAAGGACTCGCGGATGGTCTGGAAGACGCCGAGGGTCTTGGCTCCGGCGGCGTCCAGCGGCGCCGGGGAGGGCGCGAGCGGGCGGCGGGAGCGCAGTTCCTTGGCGAGCAGCTTGCGCCGGTAGTCGCGGGGCATGTCCGCGTACCGCCAGGACTCCTCGCCGAGGCGGTCGAAGAGCTGGCCGAGGGCGTGGTGGTGGGCGTCGGCGTGCTCGCGCACGTCCATGGTGGCGAGCTGGATGCCGAAGGCGGCCAAGGTGCGGATGGCGCGCTCGAGGCGGCCGTCGGCGATCAGGGCGCCGCGGTGGGCGCGCAGCGAGTCCTGGATGAGCCGGAGGTCGTCCAGCATCTCGGCGGTGCCGAGGTAGTCGCGGCCGGGGACGTGCGGGGCGTCCTTGGCGAGGCGCTCGCGGGTGTTGACGAGCTTCTGCCGCATGCAGGTGGCCTTGAGCCGGTAGGGCTCCTCGGCGTTCAGCCGCTTGTAGCGCGGGCTGATCTCGGGCAGCAGCTCCAGGTCGCGCTGGAGGGAGGCGAGCAGCTCCTCGGAGGCGTCGGAGTTGCGGATGGAGCTGGAGAGGGCGGCGCGCAGGTCGTCGATGATCTCCAGGGCGTCGGTGATGCCGTGCTCGTGCTGGAGGATCAGCACCTCCCAGGTCACCTGCGGGGTGACGTTGGGGTTGCCGTCGCGGTCGCCGCCGATCCAGGTGCCGAAGGTGAGCGGGCGGGTGGTGGCGGGCAGCTCGATGCCGACCCGCTCCAGCTCGGCGGTGAGGTCCTCCAGGACGTCGCCGACGGCGTGGGCGTGCAGCTCGTCGAGGTAGTAGACGGCGTTGCGGGCCTCGTCGGCGGGCTCGGGGCGGGCGACCCGCAGCTCGTCGGTCTGCCACAGCAGGTCGATGTTCTCGGCCAGCCGCAGGTCGGCGCGGCGGCTCTCGCCGCCGGCGGCGAGGGTGTCCAGCAGCTCGGCGATACGGCGCAGCTTGTTGAGGACGGTGCGGCGGGCGGCCTCGGTGGGGTGGGCGGTGAACACCGGGCGGACGCCCAGGTGCTCCACGGTCTGCCGCAGGTGGTCGGCGTCGGCGTCCTTGAGCTGGTCGACGGTGCGGGCGAGGATGCCGCCCTCGGCGGCGCGCCGGGCGCTCAGCTCGCGGCTCCGGTGCACCTGCTCGGTGACGTTGGCCAGGTGGAAGTAGGTCGAGAAGGCCCGCACCAGCTTGGCCGCGGTGGGCAGGTCGGTGGTGCCGAGGAGCTCGGCGGCGGCCTCGCCGTCACTGCGGGTGAGGGCGCGGACGCGCTCGACGAGGTCGAGGAGGTCGGGCCCCTCCTGTCGGACCAGGGTCTCGCCGAGGAGGTCGCCCAGACGGCGGATATCGGCACGCAGGGCGGCGTTCGTGTGGTCGGCACTGCTCACAGGTGCGGGCTCCTTGCAGTGAACGGGGGTTCCTAGCGGGGTGCAGCCCCGCGCGGCTGGCGCCGCAGGGCCCGCACCGGGTGCTTTCGGCCATGTGCGGACCGCGCTGTCCGACGTCCCCAGGATAGGCGGCGTTCCCTCGGGGGAAACCAGAGCCCTCTTGCCCCGGTTCGCGGCCCTGCCATACTTACGTCGCCGTAGGTTACGGATCCGTAGCCCAGCCCCGAGCCCCACGAGGGATCCCATGACTGCAAGCCCCGACGTGACCCACGACGCGCCGAAGGCCCAGGAGACCCCGCTTCCGTCCGCCACGCTCGGCGGGGACAGCAAGCGTTCCGTCGAACAGATCACCCTGCTGCTGTTCATCACCGTCCCGTTCATCGCGCTGGTCGCGGCGATCCCTCTGGCCTGGGGCTGGGGGGTGAGCTGGCTGGACCTGGCGCTGATGGTGGTCATGTACTACATCGGCTGCCACGGCATCACGATCGGCTTCCACCGCTACTTCACCCATGGCTCCTTCAAGGCGAAGCGCCCGCTGCGGATCGCGCTGGCGATCGCGGGCTCACTGGCGGTGGAGGGGCCGCTGGTGCGCTGGGTGGCCGATCACCGCAAGCACCACAAGTTCTCCGACGCGGAGGGCGACCCGCATTCGCCGTGGCGGTATGGGGAGACCGTTCCGGCCCTGATGAAGGGGTTGTGGTGGGCGCATATCGCATGGATGTTCGATGAGGAGCAGACGCCGCAGTACAAGTACGCGCCGGACCTGATCAAGGACAGCGCGGTCCGGAACATCTCGCGCCAGTTCGTCGTGTGGACGGTCGTGTCGCTGCTGCTGCCCGCCGCCATCGGCGGCCTGGTGACCTGGTCGTGGCAGGGGGCCGCGACCGCGTTCTTCTGGGGGTCGCTCGTCCGGGTGGCGCTGCTTCATCACGTGACCTGGTCGATCAATTCGATCTGCCACGCGGTGGGCAAGCGGCCGTTCAAGTCGCGCGACCGGTCGGGGAACGTGTGGTGGCTCGCGGTGCTCTCCTGCGGCGAGTCCTGGCACAACCTGCACCACGCCGATCCGACGTGCGCCCGGCACGGGGTGATGAAGGGCCAGCTGGACTCCAGCGCCCGGATCATCCGCTGGTTCGAGAAGCTGGGCTGGGCGTATGACGTCCGCTGGCCGAGCGCGAACCGGATCGACTCCCGCCGTAAAGAGGCCCCTGTCGAAGCGGCATGATAGAGGGCGTGGAGACCGACAGTAATACCAGCGGCAGCAAGGACCGGGCGGCCGGGACCGTCCGGTCCTCCGGATCCGGCCCCCGGCGGCCCCGCAGGGTACGGATGACCGGCAAGGAGCGCCGGGAGCAGCTGCTGGACATCGGTCGGGCGCTCTTCGCCGAACGGGGCTTCGAGGGCACCTCGGTGGAGGAGATCGCGGCGAAGGCCGGGGTCTCCAAGCCGGTGGTGTACGAGCACTTCGGGGGCAAGGAAGGGCTGTACGCGGTCGTGGTGGACCGTGAGATGCGGCGGATGCTGGACATGGTGACCACGTCGCTGACCGCGGGCCATCCACGGGAGCTGTGCGAGCAGGCCACGTTCGCCCTGCTGGACTACATCGAGGAGTACACGGACGGCTTCCGCATCCTGGTCCGTGACTCCCCCGTCGCCCAGTCGACGGGCACCTTCGCCTCGCTGATCAGCGACATCGCCACCCAGGTGGAGGACATCCTGGGCCTGGAGTTCAAGGCCCGCGGCTTCGACGCCAAGCTCGCCCCGCTGTACGCCCAGGCCCTGGTGGGGATGGTGGCGCTGACCGGCCAGTGGTGGCTGGACGTCCGCAAGCCGAAGAAGTCCGAGGTGGCGGCGCATCTGGTGAACCTGGCCTGGCACGGCCTGGACGGCCTGGAGCAGAAGCCGCGGCTGATAGGCCACCGCAAGGCGTGAGGGGGCGTCGTCAGGTCTGCTTGTGGGCCACGGCGAAGATGCGGCGGAACGGGAACGCCGTGCCGTACGGGGCCGCCGGGTAGGCCTCGCGGAGCAGGGCCGCGTACTCGCCGAGGAAGCGGTCACGGGCCGCCGGGTCGTCGGCGAGGGCGGTGAGGACGGGCCGCAGGGCGGTGCCCTTGGTCCAGTCGAGGACGGGGTCAGGGCCGGTGAGGATCTGGAGGTAGGTGGTCTCCCAGGCGTCGACCTCGCAGCCCAGCGCGGTGAGCCGGTCGAGGTAGTCGAGGGGCTCCAGGGCGGAGGCGGGGCTGCGCACGGCGTCGGTGAGGCGGTCGCGCCACTGCGGCGCGTCGCACAGGTCGCGCAGCAGGGTGTGGCTGGGGGCGCCGAAGTTGCCGGGGAGCTGGAAGGCGAGGGTGCCGCCGGGGCGGAGGGCGGCGAGCCAGCCGGGGAAGGCGTCGGCGTGGCCGGGCATCCACTGGAGCGCGGCGTTGGACACGATGAGGTCGTAGGTCTCGTCCGGCTCCCAGCGCAGGGCGTCGACGGTGCGGAAGTCGAGGCGGCCGCCGCCGGTCGTGGGCCCGGCGAGGGGCTGGGCCCGGTCGAGCATCTCGGCGGAGCTGTCGAGGCCGGTGATGTGGGCGTCCGGCCAGCGCTCGAAGAGCAGGACGGTGACGTTGCCGGGGCCGCAGCCGAGGTCGGCGATGCGGGGCGGGCGGCCGGGTTCCGCGGGGAGCGCGGGGATGCGGGCGAGGAGGTCGCGGAAGGGGCGGGCCCGGTGGCCGGAGTGGCGGAGGTACTGGGCCGCGTCCCAGTGGGGTGACGCACGCATGGTGAAGTCCCTTGAGCGGGTACGGTCGGTACGAGCAGGCTTACCGTCCTCCAGAGTGTCTCTTGATGTCAAGAGACTTCATGTCGACAGACCTATTACACTGATCGCCATGGACGACGAGGTCGATCGACTGGTGGCGGCATGGCGTCGGGAACGCCCCGACCTCGATGTCGAACCGCTCGAAGTACTCAGCCGCGTCAGCCGGCTCGCGCGCCATCTCGACCGGGCGCGGCGCATCGCCTTCAGCGAGCACCAGCTGGAGTCCTGGGAGTTCGACGTGCTGACCTCGCTGCGGCGGGCCGGGCCCCCGTACCAGCTCTCCCCCGGGCAACTGCTGACCCAGACGCTCGTCACCTCGGGCACCATGACCAATCGCATCGACCGGCTGGCGAAGAAGGGCCTGGTCGAGCGGCTGCCCGACCCCAGTGACCGGCGCGGGGTGCTGGTCCGGCTCACCGCGGAGGGACGCGACCGCGCCGACCAGGCGCTGGCCGGGCTGCTGGACCACGAGCGCGCCATCCTCGCCGAGCTGTCCCAGGCGCAGCGCGCCGAACTGGCGGCGCTGCTACGCCAGCTGACCGCCCCGTTCGACAATTTCCCCGGCTAGGTCGACCGGGCCGACGCCCGCCCGCCGGGCCAGCGCCACGGCGGCCAGCGTGGAGTGCACGCCCAGCTTGCCCAGCACGTTCTGCATATGGGTGCGGACGGTGTGCGGGGACAGGAACAGCCGCTCGGCCACCGCCTTGCGGCCGAGCCCGGCCACCATGCAGCGCAGCACTTCCCGCTCACGCGGCGTCAGCGATTCGACCAGCCGCTCGCTCTCGGTGCGGTGCTTACGAGCCGCCGTCAGCTCCCGCAGCACGCCGGTGAGCAGCGCGGGCGGCAGATGCGTCTCGTCGCGCAGCACGCCCCGGATCACGGCGAGCAGCCGGACCAGCGAACAGTCCTTGGCCACCCAGCCGGACGCCCCGGCCTGGAGCGCCGCCGCGGCCCGGCGCGGATCGTCGCGCTCGGCCAGCACCACGGTGCGCACCCCGGGTTGCGCGGTGCGCACGCCGCCGACCAGCGCTATGCCGTCCTGCGAGCGCCCGTTGACCCGCCCCGGCGGGCCCGCGCCCGGGCCGCCGCCGTGGGCGGCCTCGGCCGGTACGGCCTGCGGCACGGGGACCGGCTCCCCGTTCAGCGAGCCCAGATCGGCGTCGATCAGAAGGACGTCGAAGCGGCGCCCCTCGGCCACTCCGCGCTCCAGACAGCGCAGCGCCGCCGGGCCGCTTCCGGCCGCCGCCACGTCCACGTCCTGTTCCGCCGCGAGGGCGGCGGCCAGTGACTCGGCGAAAATGCGATGGTCGTCGACCACCAGAACCCGAATACGTGCCACGGAACCCCCCACGTCGCCGGATACTCCCGGATACCCCGAGAAGCAGTACGGGTACGGCGCCCGGGAAGGGGTCACCGCAACCGCACGGCCGCCGCCGTGCCGAGATCGCTACCCCACCCCGGGCGTCGTACCTGACTGTCTCGCCCCCTGATGCACGTCGGCCCCCACCGACGCTGTGCTCAGCGTAAGGCCGGGGCACGCCATCCGGAACGGATGAACGAAACTGCCCAGCCTCGCCTGTTTACGGTGGTCTTTGTGTTCGGTCTTGGGGAGTGAGGAAGCCAAGAACGGCGAAAATTGATCGCTCAACGGCCGAAGGCAGCGAGGCGGCCCGGATCGTCCGAAGAGTCTCCTCCGGCTACAGCCGCCGGGCGCCCGCGCTCGGGACCGCCGGGAAGATCCGCGGGGAGCGGTGTCCGGCGGCGGCGAAGGCCTCGGTGACCGCCTTGGCCACCGCGTCCGCGTCCGCCTCCTCGACCAGCACGATGGCCGAGCCGCCGAAGCCGCCGCCGGTCATCCGCGCCCCGAGCGCGCCCGCCGCGCATCCCGACTCCACCACGAGGTCCAGCTCGGCACAGGAGATCTCGAAGTCATCGCGGCACGAGGCGTGTCCGGCGGTCAGGACCGGGCCGATGGACCGGGTGTCGCCCGCGTCCAGCCGCTCGATGACCTCCCGTACCCTCTGGTTCTCGCTCACCACATGGCGCACCCGGCGGCGCACGGTGTCGTCGACGCCGAACCCGGCGAGGGTGGTGAGCGTCGCGTCCAGGGTCGCGAACTCCACCTCGCGCAGCGCGGACACGCCGAGCGCCCGCGCGGCCGACTCGCACGCGGCGCGCCGGTTGGCGTACGCGCCGTCGCCCAGCTCGTGCTTCACCCGGGTGTCCACGACCAGCAGCCGCAGCCCCTCCGCCGCGAGGTCGAACGGCACCTGCCGCTGGGTGAGGTCGCGGGCGTCGAGGAAGAGCGCATGGCCCTCGGTGCAGCAGGCGGACGCCATCTGGTCCATGATCCCGCAGGGGACGCCGACGAACTGGTTCTCCGCGCGCTGGCACAGCTGGGCGATGCGCTCCGGGGTGAGCCCCAGCCCGTACAGCTCGTTCAGCGCGGTGGCCGTCACCACCTCCAGCGCGGCGGACGAGGACAGCCCGGCGCCGGTGGGCACCGTGGACGCGTAGTGCAGGTCCGCCCCGCCGGCCGCGGCGCCGGAGAGCAGCCCCTCCTCGCGCAGCGCCCACACCACGCCCGCCGGGTAGGCCGCCCAGCCGCCGCGGTCGCCGCCGGTGCCGCCCGCGGCGACCGGGATCAGCTCCCGGACGCGCAGCTCGACGACCCCGCCCGGGGCGTCCCCGGAGTGGACGCGCAGCACCCCGTCGGTGCGCGGGGAGGCGGCCGCCAGGCAGGTGTGGGGCAGGGCGAGCGGCATCACGAAGCCGTCGTTGTAGTCGGTGTGCTCACCGATCAGGTTGACCCTGCCCGGCGCCGCCCACACGCCCTCCGGGCCGGTCCCGTAGACCTCCCGGAACCCCGCCGATACGTCGCTCACTCGCTGTCCCCTGTCCCATTGTTCCCGTCGTCCGCGGCCGGGCGGCCGCGGACGTCGCCATTCAACCGCTCAGCCGCTCAGTGCGCGCGCTGCGCGAACTCCCACGCGTCCGCGACGATGCCCTTCAGGTCGGCGCGGCTCGGGCGCCAGCCGAGGCGCTCCTTGGCGCGCTCGGCCGAGGCCACCAGCACGGCCGGGTCGCCGCCCCGGCGGTCGGCGACGACCTCGGGGATCGGGTGGCCGGTGACCTGGCGGACGGTCTCGACGACCTCGCGGACGGAGAAGCCGTTGCCGTTGCCGAGGTTGCAGACCAAGTGCTCGCCCACGGAGGCAGCGCCCAGCGCGAGGAGGTGGGCGTCGGCCAGGTCGGCGACGTGGATGTAGTCGCGGACGCAGGTGCCGTCGGGGGTCGGGTAGTCGTCGCCGAAGACGGAGATCGCCTCGCGGCGGCCCTGCGCGACCTGGAGCACCAGCGGGATCAGGTGCGACTCGGGCTCATGGCGCTCGCCGTACGCCCCGTAGGCGCCCGCGACGTTGAAGTACCGCAGGGAGACCGCGGCCAGGCCGTGGGCGGCGCACTCCCCGCTGATCATGTGGTCGACGGCGAGCTTGGTGGCGCCGTACGGATTGGTCGGCGCGGTCGCGGAGTCCTCGGTGATCGGGACGTCGTCCGGTTCGCCGTAGGTGGCGGCGGTGGAGGAGAAGACCAGGGTGCGCACCCCGGCGTCCCGCATCGCCGCGAGCAGCGCGGTGGTCCCGCCGACGTTGTTGACCCAGTACTTCTCCGGGTCGACGACGGACTCCCCGACCTGCGAGGACGCCGCGAAGTGCAGCACACCGTCGTACGAGGCGTCGAGCCACTTGGCCGCGTCCTGGACGCGGCCCTCGATGAACTCCGCGCCCTCCGGAACGCCCGCGCGGTGCCCGGTGGACAGGTCGTCCAGGACGGTCACCCGGTGCCCGGCCTCCAGCAGATGCGCGGCGACCACGCTGCCGACATAACCGGCACCGCCTGTGACCAGGTACTTCTTGTGCTGCGCATTGCTCACTTGCTCGCTACCTCTCGCAGTCGCTCGGCCGCGGCCTCCGGCGGCACATCATTGATGAACACATTCATGCCGGATTCGGAACCCGCGAGAAACTTCAGCTTGCCGGAAGTGCGGCGGATGGTGAAAAGCTCGAGGTGGAGTGCGAATTCCTCGCGGTCGTCCGCCGTGAACGGCGCCTGGTGCCAGGCGGCGATGTACGGCGTCGGCGGCTCACCTTCACCTTCCTTCCCACCACCCCGCCCGTCGAATATCCGGTCGAAGCGCTTCAAGAGTTCCAGATACATCTGTGGAAACTCTGTGCGTGCGGCATCGTCCAGCGCGGTCAGGTCCGGGACCCGGCGCTTGGGGTAGAGGTGCACCTCGTACGGCCAGTGCGCGGCATACGGGACGAAGGCGGTCCAGTGCTCCCCGTCGAGCACGATGCGCGATCCGTCGGACCGCTCCTCCGCGACCACATCATCGAACAGATTCCGACCGGTCCGCTCACGGTGCTCGGCGAGGGAGCGCAGCATCAGCCGGGTACGCGGCGTCGGAAAGGGATACCCGTAGATCTGGCCGTGCGGATGGCCGAGGGTGACGCCGATCTCCCTGCCCCGGTTCTCGAAGCAGAACACCTGCTCGACGGAGGGGAGTTGGGCCAGCTCGGCGGTCCGGTCGGTCCAGGCGTCGAGCACCAGCGCGGCCTGCTCGGCGGTGAGGTCGGCGAAGGAGGCGTCGTGGTCGGAGGTGAAGCACACGACCTCACACCGCCCCGCGTCACCGGCCAGCGAGGGAAAGCGGTTCTCGAAGACGACGACGTCGTAGTCGGAGGCGGGGATCTCGCTGAGCCGCCCGTCGCGCGAGGGGCACAGCGGGCATTCGTCGGCCGGCGGGTGGTACGTGCGCCCCTGGCGGTGGGAGGCGACGGCCACGTCGTCGCCGAGGAGGCGGTCGTGGCGGATCTCGGAGCGGGTGGATATGGGGTCGAGCGGCCGCTGGTCGACGGCGTCGCGCACCGCGTCGTCGCGCGCGTCGTAGTAGATCAGCTCGCGTCCGTCCGCGAGCCGCGTCGCCGTCTTCTTCACGCCGCCAGCTCCTGTCAGCATCACCCAACACAACTAAACATAATGAACCACAAGCCAACAGCGGCGTCAATGCGCGGTGGAGGCGCCCTAATAAAGCAGGATAATTCGCATGCACCCTCTGGCAGCAGATCTCCGGCTCCCGACCAACGCCCTCGACTACACCATCCTGATCCTCTACTTCGCCGTCGTACTCGGCGTCGGATTCGCCGCCAGACGAAGCGTGAAGACGAGCCTGGACTTCTTTCTCTCCGGCCGGTCACTGCCCGCCTGGGTCACCGGTCTCGCCTTCGTCGCCGCCAATCTGGGCGCCCTGGAGATCCTGGGAATGGCGGCCAACGGCGCCCAGTACGGCGTCTACACGGTGCACTGGTACTGGGTCGGCGCCATTCCGGCCATGGTCTTCCTCGGCCTGGTGATGATGCCGTTCTACTACGGCTCCAAGGTCAGGTCGGTGCCCGAATTCCTGCTGCACCGCTACGGGCCGTCCTCGCACCTGCTCAGCTCGATCATCTTCTCCGTGGCGTCCGTGCTGATCGCGGGCGTCAACCTGTACGCGATGGCCATCGTCGTCGAGGCGCTGCTCGGCTGGCCGCAGTGGGTGGCCATCGTCGTCGCCGGGCTGTTCGTGCTCGCGTACATCACCCTGGGCGGACTCTCCTCGGCGATCTACAACGAGGTGCTCCAGTTCTTCGTCATCCTCGCCGCGCTCATCCCGCTCACCGTCGTCGGCCTCAAGCGGGTGGGCGGCTTCGGCGGGCTCAAGGACTCCCTCGAAGCGTCCCACGGCCCCAACTTCACCTCCGCGTGGGGCGGCACCGGCCTCGGCTCGGACAACCCGCTGGGCGCCAACTGGCTGACCATCGTGCTCGGCCTCGGCTTCTGCCTGAGCTTCGGCTACTGGACGACCAACTTCGCCGAGGTGCAGCGCGCGCTGTCCGCCAAGAACCTCTCGGCCGCCCAGCGCACCCCGCTGATCGCCGCCTTCCCCAAGATGTTCATCCCGCTGATCGTGGTCGTCCCGGGGCTGATCGCGCTGGTCGTCGAGCCGAAGATCGGCTCCACCAAGAGCGGTCTCCAGTACAACGACGCGATCCCGCTCCTGATGAGCGATCTGCTCCCCAACGGTGTGCTGGGCCTGGCGGTCACCGGACTGCTCGCCGCCTTCATGGCGGGCATGGCGGCCAACGTCTCGGCCTTCAACACGGTCTTCACCCACGACATCTGGCGGGCGTACCTCGTCAAGGACCGCCCGGACGCCTACTACCTGCTGACGGGGCGGGTGGTGACCGCGATCGGCGTGCTGGCCGGGATGGGGACGGCGTTCATCGCGTCCTCGTTCAGCAACATCATGAACTACCTCCAGACCCTGTTCTCGTTCTTCAACGTGCCGCTGTTCTGCGTCTTCATCATCGGGATGTTCTGGCGGCGGGCCACCGCCCCGGCCGGGTTCTGGGGGCTGCTCTCGGGCACCGTCGCCGCGATGATCAACTACTTCTGGCTCTACAAGGACGGCGTCATCGCCATCCCCAGCGACCAGGGCGCCAACTTCGTCTCCGCCATCGTGGCGTTCGTGGTCGGCGGGGTGGTGATGGTCGCCATCACACCGTTCACCAAGCCCAAACCGGAGCAGTCCCTGGCCGGTCTGGTCTACGGGACCACCGCCCCCGGTCTGGCCGAACCCGCGGCGCCCGGCGACGAGGCCTGGTACCGCAGGCCCGCCCTGCTCGGCTGGGGCGCGATCGTCCTCGCCGCCCTGTGCTACGTGCCGTTCTCCCTGTGACCCCGTGACCCTCCTGCGGATAAGGAACCCGCGCCATGAGTGACGACTACGAGTATCAGCACGAGGTCGAGGAGCTGGAGGGGAAGTCGGCGACCGCGGCCCGGCTCTTCGACGTACGGCGCATCATCGGCGGCCTGTTCGTGATCTACGGCATCGTCATCACGATCGCCGGAATCACCGCCTCCGACGCGGACCTGAAGAAGGCCGAGGACATCAACATCAACCTGTGGACGGGCGTCAGCATGCTCGTCCTCGGCCTGCTCTTCCTGCTCTGGATGAAGCTCAGGCCGCTGCCCGTACCCCACCCCGCCCCCGAGCAGGGCCCCGCCCGGCCCGGGGACGCGGACTGACCAGGCAGACTAGTGCCGCGTCAGTCAAGGTTTGCCCGGTAGCGAGGCGTCCTGGTGCGGTCAGATGCAAGGCGCCGGATCGGCCTCGTAGTGGGCCTACTCGGTCGGCGAGCGGGGTGAACCTTGGCTGACGCGGCACTAGGTCACGGCGCTGCGGTGCGTCGCCGCCCGGTCCAGCAGACCGGTGCGCGCCGCCAGCGCCGCTGCCTCCAGCCGGGACCCCACCCCGAGCTTCATCAGCACCCGCTGCACATGGGTGCGCGCCGTGCTGGGCGCGATGCCCATGCCCGCGGCGATCAGCCGGGTGTCCTCGCCCTCCGCGACCCGCATGAGCACCTCCACCTCGCGCGGGGTCAGCATGCGCAGCAGCCGGGCGCCCTCGTCGTCCGGCTGGGCCGCGGGGTTGAGCAGCTCCGCGAACGCCCCCTGCAACAGCTGCGGGGCCACGGCCGCCTCGCCCGCACGCGCCTTCATCATGGCGCGCTCGACGCCCTCGATCCGCTCGTCGTGCCGAACGTAGCCCGACGCGCCCGCGGCGAACGCGGCGGCGATGCCGCGCGGGCTCGGCACCGGGCCGAGGACGACCACCGCGACCTGCGGCCGCTCCTTCTTGATCCGCACGACCGGTTCGAACACGCCCGGATCGGCGGGTGTCGCCGTACCCAGCAGACACACCTCCGGTGCCCGGCTCACCACCAGCTCCGCCGCTCCCGCGCTCGGCGCGGCCGCCGCGAGCACCCGGTGCCCGCGCAGCTTCAACGCCGAGGCGAGGGCCTCCGCGAGCAGGCGGTGGTCATCGACCACCATGAGTCGCACGCCCATGAGTTTCCCCCCTTTGCCCCGGGAAGCTACACGCTTGTTCGACGTTGCGCGCCCCTTACCCGGAAGAAGCCCCCCGGAATGCCGAAATCCCGCCCATCTGCGCCTACTTGACACCTCATTCACGTCTGAAACAGATCGATGCGGCCTGCCCGGCGGAACGGATTCGATCATGGGGAACCCGGGCGGAAAACGGCGGCGGCCCCGCCCGTACGGTGCGTACGGGCGGGGCCGCCGAGGCGTGACGCCGGTGGGGGTCAGCTGCCCCCGAAGATGATGGCCAGCGGGTCGTCCTTGTCGTACGAGCCCGAGGGCTTGTCGGCGTAGACGGTGCTCATGTACAGCCGCTGGTCGGAGTAGATGATCTCCGAGTAGCTGGGGCTGAACTTCGACTCCATCTCCCCGCTGTCGGCCGGGTTCTGCAACAGCTTCGCCTTCTCGTACGACTTGGGGTCGATGCGCCACACCGCGCCGCCCTCGTCGAAGGTGCTCTCCTGGTAGGCGAGCACGAAGCCGTCGTCGTCGAGGCCGAGCGGGGTCATCGCGGCCCGCTTGACGCCGTCCGCCTTGCCGACCGGCTTGCCGGTCGACAGGCTGAACGCCACGATCTCGTTGGCCGTGGTGGTGCTGTCGTAGCTGTTGCGGTCCTCCGACCCCAGGAACAGGGCGTCG
Source organism: Streptomyces sp. BRA346 (assembly GCF_052851135.1). Taxonomy (NCBI): domain Bacteria; kingdom Bacillati; phylum Actinomycetota; class Actinomycetes; order Kitasatosporales; family Streptomycetaceae; genus Streptomyces; species Streptomyces sp. BRA346. The sequence continues at coordinate 128,564 of NZ_JAIWIH010000013.1, forward strand.
GCCGACTTGCTGACGGCGATCTGACGGCAGCCCTCGACGCTGGTCGAGGGGCACTTGGCCTGGTACTTGCCGTTCTCGGTGCTGATCTTCGCGCGCACCGTACCGGCCTTGGCGCTGTCGTCGATGGCCAGGAAGTCGGAGACCCCGGAGCCGGTCGAGTCGCCCGCGTCGAGCCCGATCACCAGCGGGTCGGTCGACGCGACGTGCACGTAGTCGATGCCCTGCGACACCTTGTACGAGGACTTCACCGCGCCCGTCTTCGGGTTCAGCGTCTGGACCTGGATCTGCGGGTTGTCGTACTGACCGCACTGGCGCACCGCGACCAGCTTGGTCTCGCTGCCCGCGTAGCCGCGGTCCTCGCAGTCGCTGGTGGGCTGCGGCTTCCACAGCTGCTTGCCCGACGACGACCAGGCGGCGCCGCCGCTGGTGCCGCCCGCGGCGACCGTGCCGCCGCCGAAGGTCACTTCGTCGAAGGGGACCTTCTCGTCCCCGTCACTGACGTCCCGGTGCCACCGCATCTTGCCGTTCTTCAGGTCCAGCAGCGCGACCTGGTTGCAGCTCGGGTACTCGTCCTCCTTGGTCGGCTTGCTCTCCTGGTAGAGGACCGCGGTCAGACCGCCCTTGGAGACGTGGTCCGAGGACCAGCAGACCGCACCGGCAAGGGGAATCGACCACTTCGCGGCGCCGCCGTCCAGTGGATAGCCGTCGATCTTGTTGACCCCGGCCTTCACGAAGGTGTCGCCGACGGTCCACATGCCCTCGACCGTGACCTGGTCGTCGACCTTCGGCATCGGGAGCTTGTTGACCAGCTGGGCGTTGACCGTCTTGGGCGCGGGCTTGTTCTTGGTGCCGCCCGTGCTGCCCTGGCTGGTCTGCTCGTCCTTGCCCTTGGCCTGGTCGTCGGAGTCGCCACCGCTGGTGGCGAACCATATGCCGCCGCCGATGACCAGCGCGACCGCGACCACCGCGCTGACGATGACCGCCATCCGCTGCTTGGACCGGCCGCCGCCGGGGCCGCCGCCCTGGCCCGGGCCGCCGGGGTACTGCGGCTGGGACGGGTAGCCGTACCCCTGCTGGCCGTACTGCTGCTGGCCGTAGGGCTGTTGCCCGTACTGCTGCTGTCCGTACTGCTGCTGATACGGGGACGGCATGGCCGGCATGGCCGCCTGGGTGGGCTCAGCGTGCACCGACTGGCCCGGGTAGCCGTAACCGCCCGCGCCCTGCGGGGGCGTCTGCGGCGGCTGCGGCGGCTGCGACGGCGGGCCCGGGGGCGGCGGAGGCGGGACCGGCGGCTGCTGCGGATAGCCGTAACTCGGCTCCTGAGGCGCGCCGAAGCCGCCCTGCGGCGGCTGATTGGGCGGCGGAGGCGGCTGTGACATGGGTATTCCTTTGAAGCGAGCCCATGGACCGACTCGGCCTCCCCCGCTATCCCGGCGGCCGGAATCCGCCGGGATGGAGTGAATCGGACATGCGACCCGCCGGTGAGCAGCAGGGCAAGGCGGGAGTTTCTTTGTATCACCCGGTCATGACAAGCCACGGGCCGGTCGCCATCTATCGAGCAGCTGAGACCGGCCCGTGACGCGACTGTTGCGCACGCGTCGTCCGCCCCCACGAGCCGTCGGCGCCTCACGCGCCGTCCGCTCAGGCGTCGTCGGCCAGCTCCAGCCAGCGGGTCTCCAGTTCGTCCCGCTCCCCCGTCAGCTCCCGCAGCTTGGCGTCCAGCTCGGCGACCCGGGTGAAGTCCGTGGCGTCCTCGGCGATCTGGGCGTGCAGCGTGGACTCCTGGTCGCTGATGCGGTCCAGCCGCCGCTCGATCTTCTGGAGTTCCTTCTTCGCGGCACGCTGCTCGGCCGCCGAGCGCTGCCCGCCGGACGGCGCCTCCGCGGTCTTCTGCTTGCCGGACGCCTGCTTGCCGGAGCCGGACGCGGACGGGACCGTCGCCGCGGCCAGCGCCCGCTGCCGCCGCTCCAGGTACTCGTCCACCCCGCGCGGCAGCATGCGCAGCGTAGCGTCGCCCAGCAGGGCGAGCACCCGGTCGGTGGTGCGCTCCAGGAAGTACCGGTCGTGGCTGATGACCACGAGCGAGCCCGGCCAGCCGTCGAGGAGGTCCTCCAGCTGGGTCAGGGTCTCGATGTCCAGGTCGTTCGTCGGCTCGTCCAGGAACAGCACATTGGGCTCGTCCATCAGCAGCCGCAGGATCTGGAGCCTGCGCCGCTCACCGCCGGACAGATCGCCGACCGGCGTCCACTGCTTCTCCTTGGTGAAGCCGAACTTCTCGCACAGCTGCGACGCGGTCATCTCCCGGCCCTTGCCCAGGTCGACGCGCTGCCGCACCTGCTCCACGGCCTCCAGGACGCGCAGGTTCCGGTCGAGTTCGGCGACCTCCTGCGAGAGGTACGCGAGCTTCACGGTCTTGCCGACGACGATCCGGCCGCCCTCGGGCTGCCGTTCGCCCTCGCTGCGCGCGGCCTCGGCGAGGGCGCGCAGCAGCGACGTCTTGCCCGCGCCGTTCACGCCCACCAGGCCGATCCGGTCGCCCGGCCCCAACTGCCAGGTCAGATGCTTGAGCAGCACCTTCGGCCCCGCGGTGACGGTCACGTCCTCCAGGTCGAAGACCGTCTTCCCGAGGCGGGAGTTCGCGAACTTCATCAGCTCGGCGCTGTCGCGCGGCGGCGGGACGTCCGCGATCAGCGCGTTCGCCGCCTCGATGCGGAAGCGCGGCTTGCTGGTGCGGGCCGGGGCGCCGCGGCGCAGCCAGGCCAGCTCCTTGCGCATCAGGTTCTGCCGCTTGGCCTCCTCGCTGGCGGCGATGCGCTCGCGCTCGGCGCGGGCGAAGACGTAGTCGCTGTAGCCGCCCTCGTACTCGTGCACCGCGCCGCGCTGCACGTCCCACATGCGGGTGCAGACCTGGTCCAGGAACCAGCGGTCGTGGGTGACGACCACCAGCGCCGAGCGGCGCGCCCGCAGATGACCGGCCAGCCAGGAGATGCCCTCGACGTCGAGGTGGTTCGTCGGCTCGTCCAGGACGATCAGGTCCTGCTCGGCGATCAGCAGTTTGGCGAGCGCGATACGGCGGCGCTCGCCGCCGGACAGCGGGCCGATGACGGTGTCCAGGCCCTGCGGGAAGGCGGGCAGGTCGAGGCCGCCGAAGAGCCCGGTGAGGATGTCCCGGATCTTGGCGTCGCCCGCCCACTCGTGGTCGGCGAGGTCGCCGATCACCTCGTGCCGGACGGTCGCGGCGGGGTCGAGCGAATCGTGCTGGGTCAGCACGCCCGCCCGCAGTCCCCCGGCGTGGGTGACGCGGCCGTCGTCGGCGGGTTCGAGCTTGGCGAGGATCCGGATGAGCGTGGTCTTCCCGTCCCCGTTGCGGCCGACGACGCCGATCCGGTCGCCCTCGTTGACCCCGAGGGACACGCCGTCCAGCAGCGCGCGGGTGCCGTACACCTTGCCGACGGCTTCGACGTTGACCAAGTTGGTGGCCATCACACTCCTGTTTCGCGGATCGTTCGACGTTCCAGGGTAGTCGCGGTCAGGGAGTGGTCACCGTCGCCCCGGGCGCCGGGCCGGACGCCGTCCGCACGGTGCGGCAGGTGCCGGACGCCGCGACCGCCGTGGCCACGTCCTGGGCGGCCTCCGCGTCCTTCGCCAGGAACGCGCAGGTCGGGCCCGAGCCGGACACCAGGGAGGCGAGTGCGCCCCCGTCCGCGCCCGCGCGCAGCGTCTCGGCGAGCGCCGGGCGCAGGGACAGCGCGGCGGGCTGGAGATCGTTGGTCACGGCGGCGGCCAGCGCGGCCGGGTCGCCGGTGCGCAGGGCCGTGAGCAGCGCCTCGGACGGCTCCGGGTCGGGGATGTCGTCCACGGTCGCGCCCGCCCCCGTCTCCTCCCGGAGGCGGTCGCACTCCCGGTAGACGGCCGGGGTGGACAGGCCGCCGTCCGCGACCGCGAACACCCAGTGGAACGTCCCGCCCGTCTCCAGCGGCGTCAGCAGCTCCCCCCGGCCACGGCCGAGGGCCGCGCCGCCGACCAGGCTGAACGGGACGTCGCTGCCCAGGTCGGCGCAGAGCGCCAGCAGTTCGGTGCGGCTGGTCTTCGTTCCCCACAGCGCGTCGCACGCCAGCAGCGCCCCGGCGGCGTCCGCACTGCCGCCCGCCATGCCGCCCGCGACGGGGATGTCCTTGGCGATGTGCAGATGCACGTCCGGCGCGAGGCCGTGGCGCGCGGCGAGCGCGATCGCCGCGCGGGCGGCGAGGTTCGTGTGGTCGGTGGGGACGTGCGGGGCGTCGGTGCCCTCGACGGTGACGCGGAGGCTTTCGGCGGGGGTGGCCGTGACCTCGTCGTGGAGCCCTACGGCGAGGAAGACGTTGGCCAGGTCATGAAAGCCGTCGGGGCGTCGGCCGCCGACCGCGAGCTGAACATTGACCTTCGCGGGAACGCGGGCGGTCACGGGGCGGGTCACGGGGCTCCTTGGGGAGGGTGGTCGGGTGTCCGATGCGGCCATTGTCGCGCCTGCCGCGGGCTGGTCCCACCGGGGCCCCGCCCCCCGGACCCGGGCGCCTGCGGGCGGGCTTGTTCCCCACCCCGCCCCTTCCCGCAGCATCCGATGTGCGGCTCCGCCGCGTGGCGGGGGACACCCCCGGGCCCCCGCGCGGGGCTCCACCCCGGCCCCGTCTCGGGGCCCCGCCCCCGCACCCCCACCGACCGCGGCTTCCCACACTCCGGAACCCCGGCCCCTCCTGCGCTCGACCGCAACCCCGGCAGCGCGCCAGCGGGGACCGGGACGTGGAGCGCAGCCCCGAAGCGGGAGCCTGGGACCCGAACCCGGCAAAGCGTGGGGCGCAGCCCCGAAGCGGAGGCCTGGGGCGCAGCCCGGAGTGGGAGCCTGGGCGCAGGCCCGGCGAGGTACGGAGCGCAGGCCCGACGGGGGCGGGACGCAGCGCCGGGGGCATGGGGCGCAGGCCCGACGGGGCACGGGACACAGCCCCAGCGGGGTACGGGGCGCAGCCCCGGCGGGGGCACGGAACGCAGCCCCAGCGGGGCACAGGACACAGCCCCGGCGGGGGGGCGGGACGCAGCCCCAGCGGGGCACGGGACACAGCCCCAGCGGGGCACGGAACGCAGCCCCAGCGGGGCGGGACGCAACCCCGGCGGCGGGGGGCGGGGCGCAGCCCCAGCGGGGGTACGGGGCGCAGCCCCAGCGGGGGTACGGGGCGCAGCCCCAGCGGGGGTACGGGGCGCAGCCCCAGCGGGGGTACGGGGGACACAGCCCCGGCGGGGCGCGGAACGCAGGCCCGGCGGGGCACGGGACGCAACCCCGGCGGGGGCGGGGCGGGGCGCAGTCCCAGCGGGGGTACGGGGCGCAGCCCCAGCGGGGCACGGAACGCAGCCCCAGCGGGGCACGGGACGCAACCCCGGCGGCGGGGGGCGGGGCGCAGCCCCAGCGGGGGCACGGGACACAGCCCCAGCGGGGGCACGGAACGCAGCCCCAACGGGGCACGGGACACAGCCCCAACGGGGGCACGGAACGCAGCCCCAACGGGGCACGGGACACAGCCCCAACGGGGGCACGGGACACAGCCCCACGGGGCACGGGACACAGCCCCACGGGGCACAGGACACAGCCCCAACGGGGGCACGGAACGCAGCCCCAGCGGGGCACGGGACGCAACCCCGGCGGGGGGGGCGGGGCGGAGCCCCGTAGTTGGGGGGCGGGGGTGTCCCCCGGTTTCGGGAAGGGGCGGGGTGGGGACGGCCCGCCGTAGGCCCCGCCGCTCGTGGGCCCCGCCACGCGGCGGAGCCGCACCTCGGATGCTGCGGGAAGGGGCGGGGTGGGGGACGGCCCGCCGCAGGCCCCCCCGGGGGGCCAGCCGCCCGCGGGCCGCGCCCGGTGGATCAGGGGGCGTGTTCGGCGATGGCGGCGAAGTCTTCTACCGTCAGGGACTCGCCGCGGGCCTGGGGGGAGATGCCCGCCGCCGTCAGGGCGGCTTCGGCGGCGGGGGCCGAGCCCGCCCAGCCGGAGAGGGCGGCGCGGAGGGTCTTGCGGCGCTGGGCGAACGCGGCGTCGACGACGGCGAAGACCTCGTCGCGGGTGGCGGTCGTCGCGAGGGGCTCGGCGCGGCGGATGAGGGAGACGAGGCCGGAGTCGACGTTCGGGGCGGGCCAGAAGACGTTGCGGCCGATGGCGCCCGCGCGCTTGACGTGCGCGTACCAGGCGGCCTTGATCGAGGGCACGCCGTAGACCTTGGAGCCGGGCGGGGCGGCCAGGCGGTCGGCAACCTCCGACTGCACCATCACCAGGGTGCGCTCGATGGTGGGGAAGCGGGCGAGCATGTGGAGCAGGACGGGGACCGCCACGTTGTACGGGAGGTTCGCGACCAGGGCGGTCGGGGCGGGCCCCGGGAGGTCGGTGAGGTGCAGCGCGTCGGTGTGGACGAGCGCGAAGCGGTCGGCGCGCTCGGGCAGCCGGGCGGCCACGGTGGCCGGGAGGGCGGCGGCCAGGATGTCGTCGATCTCGACCGCGGTGACCCGGTCGGCGGCCTCCAGCAGGGCCAGGGTCAGGGAGCCGAGACCGGGGCCGACCTCGACGACGACGTCGTCGGGCCGCACCTCGGCGGTGCGCACGATGCGGCGCACCGTGTTGGCGTCGATGACGAAGTTCTGGCCGCGCTGCTTGGTGGGGCGTACGCCGAGGCGGGCCGCGAGGTCGCGGATGTCGGCGGGGCCCAGCAGGGCGGTGGGGCCGGGGTCGGGGTCGGGGTCGGTTGAGCTCACCGGGGAAGTTTACGGGGCGGGCGCGGCACCGTTCACTGGCGCAGCTTCTGGCCGCAGTGCGGCCAGGGGGCGGAGCCGCGCTGGACGTACAGCTTCTTGGCCCGGTAGGTCTGCTCGGCGGGGGGCGCGTCCTGAGGGGTGCCGTGGCCGCCGAGGGCCTGCCAGGTCTGGCGGTCGAGCTGGTAGAGCCCGCCGTAGCGGCCGGAGCTGTCGACGGCGCCGGGGCGGCCGCCGGATTCGCAGCGGGCCATGGCCTGCCAGTTGAGCCGGTCGGCGCCGGCGACGGCGGTGGGCGGGGTCATGGTGCCGACGCGGACGATGCGGGCGAGGGGCGCGCGGACGGTCTCGGAGCGCACCTTGCGGGGCTTCTGGCGTACGCCGTTGACGGTGCGCACCTTGTAGATGGTCCGCAGGGTGCCGGGGCGGCCTTCGCGGGCGACCAGTTGGGTGCCCTTGAAGAGGGTGGGGTCGGCGCGCTGGATGGTCGGGAAGGGGACCGGCGTCTCACGGATCTCCCTGCTGCCGGTGATGCGCATGACGGTCACGGTCTGGCCGTCGCGCGGGAAGCTGTCCTGCGGCACGGAGGTGGTGTCGTGGCCGCGCAGGGTGAGCCCGGCGCTGGTGAGGGCTTCGCCGATGGTGGCGGCGTTGGTGCGGATGGTGTGGGCGCGTCCGTCGGCGAGGAAGGTGACGGTGCGCCGGGTGCGGACGTCGAGGTCCAGTCCGCGCCGGGTGATGGCGGCGGAGCGGGAGGCGGACAGGTAGGCACCCTCGGCGCGTACGCCGAGTTGGCGCAGCGCGCCGTCGACGGTGTCGGCGGTGGTCCACACCCGGCGGCGTTCGCCGTCGACCGTGAGGGTGACGGGGCGGCCGTAGCGGACGGCGATCTCGGCGCCGCTGGTGAGGGGTTGGCCGGGGGCGGGGGCGACGATGTCGTGCGGGCTGACGTCGACGTCCTCGTCGGCGAGGAGTTCGGCCACGTCGTCGGCGTAGGTGTGGAGGGTGCGCGCGTGGCCGTCGACGCTGAGCCGTACCGCCTTGTCCTGGGCGACGAAGGCGGAGGTGCCCCCGGCCAGGGCGGCGACCACGAGTGCCTGGGGCAGCAGCCGCCGCATCGGGTCGGTGCGGGCCGGGGTGCGTCCGCGCCGGGCGGCTCGGCGGGCGGCGGCACGGCCGCCCGGGACGCGGTGGCTGCCCTGCGTACGGCTCACGACGACACTCCACGGGTCCACGGGTCGGGGCGGGACGCCGCGGACTGTAGCGGAGTGTCCGGTGACTCTTCAAAGCCGATTAATTACCCTGCGTTGTCAACCGTCTTGAGGGACACGGGGCGCCGAATAGCCGAAGACACGCGCGGTGTTGGCCGCCACGGCGGTCGCCAGGGTGTCTTCGGGGACGCCCTTGACGTCGGCCATGGCCCGCAGGGTGAACGGAATCAGATACGGAGCGTTAGGCCGTCCGCGGTAGGGCGCGGGGGTGAGGAAGGGGGCGTCGGTCTCCACGAGGAGGAGGTCGAGGGGGGCGACGGCGAGGGCGTCGCGCAGCAGCTGGGCGTTCTTGAAGGTGACGTTCCCCGCGAAGGACATGTAGTAGCCGTGCTCCGCGCACACCTTGGCCATGGCGGCGTCGCCGGAGTAGCAGTGGAAGACGACGGTGTCGGGGGCGCCCTCCTCGGCGAGCACCCGCAGGACGTCGTCGTGGGCCTCCCGGTCGTGGATGACCAGGGCCTTGCCGTGCCGCTTGGCGATGTCGATGTGGCGGCGGAACGAACGTTCCTGGGCTGCCATGCCGTCGGGGCCGGTGCGGAAGTAGTCGAGGCCGGTTTCGCCGACGCCGCGCACCTGGGGCAGGGCGGCGAGAGTGTCGATCTCGGCGAGGGCCGCGTCGAGGGCCTGGTCGCCGCCGGGTTCCCGGGCGCCCTGCCGGGACCATCCATCAGGGTCACCGAGGACGATGCGGGGGGCCTCGTTGGGGTGGAGGGCGACGGTGGCCCAGACGCCGTCGTGGGCGGCCGCGGTCTCGGCCGCCCACCGCGACCCGGCGAGGTCGCATCCCACCTGGACGACGGTCGTCACGCCGACCGAGGCCGCCTTGGCGAGCGCGTCCTCGACGGTCCCCGTCTGCATGTCCAGGTGGGTGTGGGAGTCGGCGACCGGTACCCGCAGGGGGTCCGGGAGCGGGGGCGGAGCGTCCTTTTCCTTTTGCCTGACGTTTTGTCCGCCGTTGCTCTTCCCGCTTCCGGTTCCGCCGCTGCCGCCGTGGGTCGATGCTGATTGCGCCATGAGCGTGATTCTATGAATGCCGGTGAATGTCGGGTGAATCACACCCTACGCATCACGCCCGGCCGCTCAGCTGACCCTGACCCAGCTCATTTGCGATGCGAAAAGGGGTGCAGCAGATCCGACAGGTGCCAGTGGTGTCCACGGCGTCGCGTGGGGCCTCCGGTGTCCGCCTCGCCGTCCGGCCCCGCACCGTCCTGCCCCGCCTTCGGCGCACCGCGCGGCGGGGTCCGCCGGGCGCTCTCCAGGACCGACGAGACCTGGCCCGCGCGCATGATGCGCACCAGATGCGCACCGCAGTTGACGCAGTCGGGGCTCGTCAGCGGGGACGGGACGCGCGTGCCGTCGGTGAAGTAGACGACGAAGGGGTGGCCCTCGCCGTCCACGTGGTGCTCGATGTCGTACGACCGTTCCCAGCCGTGCCCGCACTTCATGCAGGCGAAGGCGTACGCCTCGTGGGCCACCTCGTCGCCTTCGGGGCCGACGGTGGGCCGGGATATCGGGTGAACGCCGTTCGAGGCTCCCGCTATATCGCTCATGGCAGCTCCTCTTGTCCGCAGGACAAGTCTTCCGGGGATTGGTACGTCCCCTCGCTTCTCCACCAGTGGACGCCTTTCCCGGCGGGATCGCAGCAGCTCTTCCCTCTCTTTGGGGGAGATTTAGCTGTGCACTATCGAAACCGCCCGATCGGCAGGTCTGCCCTTTGCCTTTCAGTGGTGAGCTTTACCTTCGCGTGGCGCGTCCGCCGCCGCGTTCTTTGCCGCCACGACCGCATCGAACACGGCCCTTTTGGGTACCCCGGCGGCCTGCGCGACCGCCGCGATGGCCTCCTTGCGGCGCTCCCCGGCCTCCTCGCGCACCGCGACCCGGCGGGCCAGCTCGGCGGGACCGGCCTCGTCGGGGCCCGGTGCGGGGGCGCCCTCGACGACGATGGTGATCTCGCCCCGTACGCCCTCGGCGGCCCAGGCCGCCAGCTCCTCCAGCGGGCCGCGCCGGACCTCCTCGTACGTCTTGGTCAGCTCCCGGCACACCGCGGCCCGCCGGTCCGCGCCGAACACCTCCGCCATGGCGGCCAGGGTGTCGGCCAGCCGGTGCGGGGCCTCGAAGTAGACCAGGGTGCGCCGCTCCTCGGCGGCCTCGCGCAGCCGCCCCAGCCGCTCCCCCGCCTTGCGCGGCGGGAAGCCCTCGAAGCAGAAGCGGTCCACCGGAAGCCCGGAGACGGCCAGCGCGGTGAGCACGGCGGACGGGCCGGGCACCGCGGTGACCGCGATGCCGCGCTCGACGGCGGCGGCGACCAGCCGGTAGCCGGGGTCGGAGACCGAGGGCATGCCCGCGTCGGTGACCAGCAGCACCCGGGAGCCTCCCGCCAGCGCCTCGACCAGCTCGGGGGTACGCGCCGACTCGTTGCCCTCGAAGTAGGACACCACCCGGCCGCCCGGCTGGACGTCCAGCGCCTGGGTGAGCCGGCGCAGCCGCCGGGTGTCCTCGGCGGCGATCACATCGGCCGCCGCCAGCTCGGCGGCCAGCCGCGGCGGCGCGTCCGCGGTGTCGCCGATGGGGGTCCCTGCGAGTACGAGCGTTCCAGTCACCGGGCCATCCTCGCAGCCCGCCGCACCCGCCGCGTCGGCCGCCGTTTCCGCGGCGTCGGCCGCCGCTTCCGCGAGACACCACCTGATCCACGCCACACTCACAGGCCGCTTCCCTACGATGGCCCGGTGAGCAGTGACACCGCGACCCACGCCCAGCCGGGCCGAGCCGCCGGCCAGCACCCGCCGGCCTGGCAGCGTCGGCTGCGCCGTTTCGGATACGCGGGCCATCCCCGGCCCGGTGTACGCGAACGGCTGGTCCCGCCGTACCAGGAGCCGGGCACCCGGCTGTGGGAGACGCTCGGGGCGACCCCCGCGGTGGCGGCCAGAATCGCCCGCTGGAGCGGCTGGGGCGGGCCGCTGCTGGTCGCGCTCGTCGCCGGGCTGACCCGCTTCTGGCGCCTCGGCAGCCCGGACAAGGTCATATTCGACGAGACGTACTACGCCAAGGACGCCTGGTCGGTCTGGCAGTTCGGGTACGAGGGCACCTGGCCCAAGACCGCCAACGACAGGATCCTCGACACGCCGCAGCACATCCCGCTGAGCGACGCCGCCTCCTATGTGGTCCATCCGCCGGTCGGCAAGTGGGTCATCGGGCTGGGCGAGCAGTTCTTCGGGCTGCACCCCTTCGGCTGGCGGTTCATGGTCGCCGTGCTCGGCACCCTGTCGGTGCTGATGCTGTGCCGGATCGGGCGGCGGCTCTTCCGTTCGACGTTCCTCGGCTGCCTGGCGGGCGCGCTGATGGCGGTGGACGGTCTGCACTTCGTGATGAGCCGCACGGCGCTGCTCGACCTGGTGCTGATGTTCTTCGTGCTGGCCGCCTTCGGCTGTCTGCTCATCGACCGGGACAAGGCCCGGGCCCGGCTCGCGGCGGCGCTTCCGGAGACGCTTCCTGAGAGCGCCCTTCCGGAGATCGAGCACGGCCCGGTGCGGCCCGACGCGGAGGTCGCCGGGAGCCTGAAGCTGGGCGCGCGGCCGTGGCGGATCGCGGCCGGGGTGCTGCTGGGCCTGGCCGTCGGCACCAAGTGGAACGGGCTGTACGTGCTGGCCCTCTTCGGCCTCATGACCGTCCTGTGGGACGTCGGCGCGCGCCGCACCGCGGGCGCCCCGCGCCCCTACCGGACGGTGCTGCGGCGCGATCTGCCGTGGGCGTTCCTGTCCACGGTGCCTGTGGCGATCGTCACGTACATCGCCTCCTGGTCGGGGTGGTTCGGCGCGAGCGGCACCTTCAGCCGGACCCGCGGCTGGCAGCACAGCGGCTACTTCCGCCACTGGGCCGAATCGGACCGGCCGGACGGCGGCGGCTACGGCACCGGCGGCGCCTTCGACTGGCTGCTCAACCCGCTGCGCAGCCTGTGGCACTACGAGACCGAGGTCTACAAGTTCCATGTGGGCCTGGACTCGCCGCACGTCTACCAGTCCAACCCGTGGAGCTGGCTGGTCCAGTCGCGGCCGGTCTCGTACTTCTACGAGTCGCCGCGGGCCGGTCAGGAGGGCTGCCCCAAGGACGCCGCCGAGAAGTGCGCCCGCGAGGTGCTGGCGCTGGGCACCCCGCTGCTGTGGTGGGCGGGCTGCTTCGCGGTGCTCTACCTGCTGTTCCGGTGGGCGCTGCGGCGCGACTGGCGGGCGGGCGCGATCCTGGCCGGGATCGCGGCCGGGTATCTGCCGTGGTTCCTCTACCAGGAACGCACGATCTTCTCCTTCTACGCCGTCGTGTTCGTGCCGTTCCTGTGTCTGGCGGTGGCCATGATGATCGGCGCCCTGCTGGGTCCGCCGGGGGCCACCGATACCCGGCGGGTGGTGGGCGCGGTCGGCGCGGGCGCGCTCGTCCTGCTCATCATCTGGAACTTCATCTATTTCTTCCCGCTGTACACGGGCCAGACGATGCCCATGGACGCCTGGCGGGCCCGCATGTGGCTCGACACCTGGATCTAGCAGCGATGACAGCGTGCGGGTGCGCTTGCCGTTCCGGTCGTCGTTGGTCGTCATTGGTCGTCGCTGGGCGACCCCGGACGGCCCACAGGCGGCCCGGCTCATGGAGGGCAACCGCCGCTGTCACCGCTGCCGTAGCCTGGTCAGGACGTTGGTATGCGCCAGTCAACGAAATGGGAGTGTGCTCAAGGGATGGGGCCTAAGTCCGCGCGGGCGTACAGCACGATCCGTGAATGGATCGCGTCCGGGAAGCTGTCGCCGGGCGACAAGCTTCCATCGGAACGCACCCTTGTTGATGACCTCGAAATAGGACGCACTGCGCTGCGCGCCGTGTTGGCTCGACTCGTCACAGAGAAAGTCTTGGGAGTGCGGGGACGCAGTTCCTACTTTGTGCGCTCTCACCATTCAAACGACGCGGTGAGTGTCAGCAACCCGGAAGGGCTTGAGCCCTGGCAAATCCACGGCGAACGCACCATCTATGACAATCGCTGGGTGAAACTCGACCTGGTGGACGTTGAGCCACCGGGAGTGCAACGCTTCGAACATCACGTCGTGCGACTTCAACACGTCGCCATTGCGGCAGTGCTGGACGACCAGGACCGCGTACTGATGCTCTGGCGATACCGCTTCGTACCGCAGTCATGGGGGTGGGAACTCCCTGGCGGCATCGTGGACGCGGGGGAAGACGCCCAGCGTACGGCCCTGCGAGAAGTCGAAGAAGAGACTGGATGGCGGCCGGACTCACTTGAGCACGTCGTCACCTATCAGCCCATGGTCGGCATGGTGGATTCGCCACACGAAATCTTTGTCGGGCGAGGTGCGCAACGCATCGGGGACCCCACCGACATTGAGGAAGCCGGACATGTCGAATGGGTCCCCATAGCCGATATCCCGACGCTCATGGCGCGCGGTGATCTCATGGGATCGGGCACCCTCGTTGCCCTCCTCCATATCCTCGCGACACGAGGGGATAACACCTCTACAGCTTCTGCGTGAGCAGTTCAATTCGACGGCGGCGCCGCACAGAACCCGTGCGGCCCGCCAACAATCGCGCTTCGCGCAGATGCTCTTGCGCCTGGTCGATTTCCCCCCGCGCGAGATGGGCTTGCGCTAGATCGCACCGGACACCAGCGGCAGCGCGTACAAATGTCGGGTCCATGGCGTCGAGCCCCTGGTAGAGGCTGCCCACCGCCTCGTCGTCACCCAGCAGGGCGAGCAGGTTTCCGCGCCACCGGGCGAGATGCCCAGCGTTCAGGAAGATGCTCAACATGTCAGGGTCGCGATCCTCCGCCCCGCCGGGTAGCGCGACTGCGGCCCTGTCGAGTGCCCGGCGGCACTCGACAGGCTGCCCTGTGTGCGCGTACACCTCCGCCTCGGCGGCATGCAGCCATGCTTGCAGTCGCGGCGACACCCGCCCCTTGGCCTCGCGCTGCGCGTTCTGCACGACGCTCACCGCGAGTTCGGGCCGTCCCGCGTCGAGCAACACGTTCGCTTGCTCCGCCATGGCGTGCACGAGGTACATCGGCTCTTCCGCCTCCTGGGCGGCCCGCTTGCCCAGCTCGTAGTGACGCCAAGCCCGTTCGACCGAACCCACGTCCAGCGCCTGCCAAGCGGCGAGCGTGGCCGCGCCCGCGAGGGCCCGCGCCACGGGGCGACGCGTTTCCGGGAGGACCGCGAACGTGAGCGCGTCTTCCAGCCTCGCAAGGTGCCCTGTCATCTGGTCAACCAGGCTGGCAGCGCCCATCTGGCGATCGAAAGTCCGCAATAGCTCGGTCTGCTCCATGAACGACTGCACCATGTCGAGGCCGACAGTCCGCGCCGAGTCAATGCGGCTGATCAGCTCGTCATAGCCTCCCGCCATAGGCAGCGACACAGCGGACTCGTCCGCCCCACGCAGCTCCCCATCAGTGACGCCGAGCAGCGCCCGAAGGATCGTGGCGTACCGAGCCGAGATGGTGCGCCTGCCGTTCTCCCACTCCGACACGTAGACGCGCAGGCTGGCCGTGGACGCCACGTCGAGCAGGTGCTGTTTCGCGTACCGCTCGATCTCGCGCACAAGTCGTTCTTGCGACCACTCGCGGCCCAATCGAGCCAGCTTCAAAGTCTGGTTCACACTCCCCGCCCTCGCCGAATCAGCTCAGTGCCTGCAACAGCAGCATGCCTCATATCACCGCAGGTCCACAGGGGTTAACCCCGGCCTTAACAGCCCTCGCGTGAACCGCTGTTGGCTACACGGACGTTGGCCGGGCCGGTTCTCTAGTGGTGCGCACAGATGGCGAGTTCCGAAGCTTCGACACTCTGGGGCTTGCATCTGGTGCGCACCAGATGCCAACCTTCTGGTGCGCACCAGTTGGGGCGCAGAGCGGCGGCCCCGCAAGGGGAACCGCTCGTGTTTGACCTGCTCAACCAGGCCCGGACGGCAGCGCGTGATGGCGGCCGAAAGGAAGCCGGACGTCCTTGAGAACTCCACAGCGTGCCGACCCAGCCACATGCACACGTGTGGTCGATGGGTGCGGGTCACCACCCCGACCGCCCATGTCGGGCCGGGTGACCTGCCCGGATCCGCCCTTCGGGGCGGTGACTGGCATTGCGTGATCTGACACCGCAGAACCTTCCACGGGCCGTACGAGCCCGCGCTGAGCACCAGTGCTCACGGTCCCCGACACCGGCGCCGTACGCGGCGTTGGGTGCCGGGTGGCCGTGAGCGCTCGTACCGCACGAGACGCCGACGACAACGGCCCGCCCCCGGGAGCTCCCGGGGGCCGCTGTTCGGGCCGCTTTCACTGTGAGGAGAGACGTCCTATGAAGTGCATCGTTGCTGGCCGTGAAGCCGCCACCGCAGCGGAGTTCGCGGAACTGGCCTTGGGCACCCCGATAGAGCTGTGGCTGGGGGTCGAGGGCGAGACGGACGAGGAGCGCGCGGCTCGCCTGGACGCGGCGCGCGACATCCTGGCCGACCCCGAGTACCGCGCCCTGCCCGACGACCTGGTGCGCCTGGCTGC
Source organism: Streptomyces sp. BRA346 (assembly GCF_052851135.1). Taxonomy (NCBI): domain Bacteria; kingdom Bacillati; phylum Actinomycetota; class Actinomycetes; order Kitasatosporales; family Streptomycetaceae; genus Streptomyces; species Streptomyces sp. BRA346. The sequence continues at coordinate 144,131 of NZ_JAIWIH010000013.1, forward strand.
GCGGGCCGTCGAGGACCACGCGGATCTGTTCAACGTGGTCCCGCTGGCCCGCCCCGCTCGCCGCCGTCCGGCGCGTCAGGGGGTCGCGGCATGAACAGGGGGCTGACGCTGGACAACCTGGCCGTGCCGCTGCGCGTGCTGCGGCTGCTGGCCGCGGACTTCGGTCACCTGCCCGCTCCGGAGATCTACGTGTCCACGATCTACCCGGATCGGCTGGGGCTGAGGTTCCACGACGACCTGTCCGGCTTCGAGATGTGGCGGGACGCGCTGGGCATCGTCCCGGACGCCGTGGTGTACCGCGAGCAGGGCGACGGCCGTACGCGTGTGTTGAAGACGTCCGTCGCCTACGCGGGTGCCGTGGTGGAGCTGACCGGTTACGGCGACGTGCCCGCCCCGGTGCCGGTCGGGACGTCGGTCTGATGGCCGCGTGGGGCAAGTGCTTCGACCCGTCCGGAGCCCGGCACGGCATCCCCACCACCCGTGGCGCTGTGCGCCGGAGGGGTTGGCGACCAGGCGGCAGTTACGGGCCCGTGGCCTGCGCCCCGGTGGTCAGCCGGTCGCGGCTCAGATCCTCCGGCCGCGCTACCGGCGCGGGCCGCTGGTCGCCTACCTCTACCGGCTCGACAAGGCCAAGCAGGTCCGGCCGATGACGCCCGCGAAGCGCCGGGCGTTGGCGTGCGCGATGCGCGCTCGCCGCACCTGCCCGCAGTGCCGCACCGACGCCGGATACGTCATCCCCACCTCCCTCGGGGTCTGCGTTCCCTGCGCCTACCCCGAGGGCCAGACCGCCGCCTGACCAGCACCCGTCATGCGGCCCCGTGAGAAGGAGAAGTGATGAACAGCCCCCCGGAAAGGTCCCTGAGCAGGGGCCAGGCATACGTACTCGGTGCCGCTGCGGTGCCCATGGTCGCCTTCGGCGGCATGGGCGCCTGGGGCACCTACAGCAACATCACGTCCGTCTTTCACCGGTCGGCCACCGCGCTGGGCGTGGTCGCGGCCGGTGAAGGCGCGACGCTCGTTCTGGCGCTGACCCTGGTCGGGCTGACCATGCTGGGCCAGTCCGCCCCCGCGGCCGTCCGGATCGGCCTGTGGACGCTGCCCGCTGTGGCCTCCCTGACCGGCGCCGCCGTGGCGAAGACCGTGACGGAGGCGGTGGTGTTCGCCGTCACGCCCATGGCCATGTGCGTCTCCGCCGAGGGCATGGGCCTGCTGGCCCGCCGGATCGTGGTCTACCGCACCGGCGTGGACGCCGAAGCGCAGCGCCGGAACGCCGCCGTCATGCAGCGGCTCGCCTACCACCGCGCCCGCGCCGCCAACCACCCCGACGAGAAAGCGCGCAACGGCTCGGAGCTGGAGTCGTGGAAGCTGGCGAAGAAGGTCGGCGCGGGGGATGCCCTACTCGGGGCGAACCTGGTCGATGTCCAGCGTGAGCGGATGACGACCGGCGCGGACGCCGCGCTTGCGGGCATGTTCGCCCTGCCCGTCACACCCCCCGCCCACGGCGTCACGGACGCCCCGGCGCCGCCCGCTGTCGAGGGCGCCGATGAGGAGAGCGTCACACCCGCCGTCACGGGCGTCACGCCTCCCGTGACGGAGGAAGACACGCAGGTCACGGCCGAGAGCGAGGCCCTTCCGCAGGAGCCTGTCACACCCGTGACGCCCCCGCCGGACACGCCCGTGACGCTCGAAGAGATCGCGGCCGTGGCCGGTGTGCCCACGCCGGTTGTGGGGGAGCCGCTGACGGATGCGCAGCTCGTGGTCGTCCTGCGGCACCTGCGCTACACCGACGACCCGCCGCTGTCCTACCGCCAGGCCGTGGCCGCCTTCCGCGAGGCCGCTTTCGTCGGCGGGGAACAGCGGGTGCGCCGGGCGTGGGGCTCGCTGATGTCCCACGAGGAATCCGGCGCCTGAGAAGCGTCCGGCACCACCAATGAGGGCCAGCCCAGGCGAATTGGGCTGGCCCTCGTTGCGACTGCCGGAAGCAGTCGACCGCACCAGTGAAGCAGACCCGGTGAGCCCCGGCGAGCGGCACCTTCGCAGACCCGGCG
>NZ_JAIWIH010000014.1:0-126265 GCF_052851135.1 Streptomyces sp. BRA346
GGAAACGCCCGGTTACATTCCGAACCCGGAAGCTAAGCCTTTCAGCGCCGATGGTACTGCAGGGGGGACCCTGTGGGAGAGTAGGACGCCGCCGAACAAATATTGGAGAGAGGCCTGTCGGAACTTCGGTTCCCGACAGGCCTCTCTTTTTGTTGTGTTGCGAGCCACTCGGTGTTCATGTTGCGTGGGCAACATGCCGTTCATGGGGACTCCAACGGATGAGCTGTGGCGTGAGTTGACCCGGTCGGGAGTACGGCCGGGCGACGAGGTGATCGTGCCGTCCTACGGCACACCCGAAGCGGCGGAGGCGGTGCTCCTCGCCGGCGCGCGGCCGGTGTTCGTGGACATCGACGCGCACACTTTCTGCATAAGCCCGGACGCGGTGGCCGAGGCGCTGACGCCCCGCACCGCGGCCATCGTGGCCATACACACCTTCGGACACCCGGCCGACATGGCCCGGCTCACCGAGCTGGGACAGCGGTACGGCGTGCTCGTGATCGGACACGGCGCCGTGTGCGAGCCGGTCGGCGAGATCCTGCGTCGACAGGCCAATGCGGCCTATCTGAACGGAAAGCTGCGCGGGGTCGTCACCCCCGCGTCCAAGCCCGGCATGGAACACACGTATCAGCAGTACGTCGTGAGGGTGCCGGGCAACGGACGCCCGGACCGGGACGCATTCGCCCGTACGCTGCGTTCTCGCGGCGTCGTGTGCCACGTACCGATTCAGACCCCGGCGCACCGCACAGCGCGCTTCAGGCGCGATCTGTGGCTCGCGGAGACGGAGCGCGCGGCCGACGAATGCCTCGCTCTCCCCGTCGATCCCGCCATGTCCCGGCGGGAGTTGCAGCGCGTGGTCTCCGCCTGCAACGCATTGGGAGGCCTGTTGCAGTCAGCGGCCTGAGCGGTTGACGGGGCGGGTGGTCGAGAGCACTCTCGAATTCGGGTATGATCTATCCCGTTGCCGCGCCCCAATAGCTCAGTCGGCAGAGCGTCTCCATGGTAAGGAGAAGGTCTACGGTTCGATTCCGTATTGGGGCTCTCCTGCGAAAGGCCCCCGCCAACCGGCGGGGGCCTTCGTCATGTCGAGTCATGTTGAGCCATGTTGAAAGGGGCCGAGGACGCCGGGGCACCATCGGTGCCCCGGCCCTGGCGGTCAGGCGTCCTGCGGCTCGGGGACGCGCATTGCGAGGATCGCCATGTCGTCGGACGGCGGTTCGGCCGCGAACCGCTCGACCGCGCGCAGCACCCGGGCGGCCACCGCTCCCGCGGTGAGTCCGGTGCAGGTGGTGAGGACGTCGACCAGGCCGTCGTCGCCGAGCATCCTGGTGCCCTCGCGGCGCTCGGTGACCCCGTCGGTGACGCACAGCAGGACGTCGCCGGGGTCGAGCGTCACCGTCTGCTCGTACAGCTCCAGATCGTCCATGACGCCGAGCAGGGGCTGCGGCTCGGCGGCCGCCTCGACGGAGCCGTCCTGGCGCAGCCGGAGCGGCAGCGGGTGGCCTGCGCAGACGACCTTGAGCACCGCGCCGCCGTCCTGCTGCGGCCACAGCTCCCCGTAGAGGAGCGTGAGGAAGCGGCTGCGGGCGCCCTCGTCGAGGATCGCCGCGTTGAGCCGCTCCAGGACCGCCGGGCCGCCGAAGCCCTCGCGGGCGAGCAAGCGCAGCGCGTGCCGGGCGAGACCGGTGACCGCGGCGGCCTCCGGCCCGGTGCCGCAGACGTCGCCGATGGCGAACCCGTACGCGCCGTCGCGGATCGGGAAGAGGTCGTAGAAGTCACCGCCGACCTCGTTGCCCTCACCGGCGGCGCGGTAGATGACCTCGACCTCGACTCCGGGGACCTCCGGCTGCTCGGGCGGCAGCAGGCTGCGCTGGAGGGACTGGCTGATGGCGGTGCGCTCCGAGTAGAGCCGCGCGTTGTCGAGCGCGAGCGCGGCCCGGCGGGAGAGGTCCTCGGCCAGCTCCAGGTTCTCCTGGCGGAAGTGCTCGTCGGTGGGCTTGCCGAGGGTGAGCATGCCGATGACGCGGTTACGGGCCACCAGCGGCAGGACGACCGTCTCGCCGCCGACGGCGGACGCGGTCGCGAGCGAGGCGCCCGGGCCCGAGGAGGGCCGGGCGGAGTCGCCGAGGCTCAGGCTGCGCAGCGAAGTGCGCAGCGCGGCCGCGTGAGCCGCCTCGTAGGGGCCGGTCCAGCCGCGGGCACCGCCGGTGGGCACCTGCTCCGGTGGGTCGATCTTGGTGAGCAGGGCCTTGAGGCCGTCGATCCGGTCCTCGTCCTCATGCAGGACGTACGACAGCTCGGGGTCGGACGCCTGGTCGGCGACCGTATAGACGGCGCACCAGCTGGCCAGGGTGGGCACCGTCATCTGTGCCATGAGGGCCAGTGTCTGGTCGCGGTCGAGGGTGCCCGCGAGGAGATCGGACGCCTCCACGAGGAACGACAGGGAGCCGCGGCGCAGCCGCTCCAGCTCGGTGAGGCGGGCGCGCTCGACAGCGAGCGCGATGCGGTCGGCGGCGAACTGGAGCCGCAGCGCCTCCTCGTTGCTGTAGCGGCCGGGGGCCTCGGCGGCGACGCCGAGCGAGCCGGTGAGGCGGCCCTCGACCTTGAGGGGGACGGTGACGACCGAGCGCATACCGGTGTTGACCAGCAGGGGCACCGCGCCGGGGACGGCGGACAGGTCCTCGTGGACGGCGGGCATCCGCGCCGACCCGTAGCGCCCGGTGCCCGCTTCGACGGGGACGCGGGCGAAGCGCTGCCGGGCGGACGGCAGCCCGGTGGAGGCGCGCACCTCCAGCTCGGTCTCGTCGTCGGTGGCGAGCAGCAGATAGGCGGCGTCCCCGTCGAGCATGTCGCGAGCGCGTTCGACGGTGCGCTGGAGGAGTCCGTCGAGGTCGTCGGGGGCGGGGGAGCCGATGAAGACCTCGAAGGCGTCGCTGGCCGGGCCGCGCTCGGAGGAGTCGGAGGTGTCGGCCGCGGCGCCGCGCATCGGGCTCTGCAAGACGGCGCGCTCACGGTCGCGGACCAGTAGACAGACGGTGGAGGGGGCGCCGTCGGCATCGCGGATGCGCAGGTGGGAGGCGTAGACGGGGGAGACGCGGCCGTCGGCGCCGCGGATGCCGTACGAGCCCTCCCAGCGGGAGAGCTGGAGCGCCTCGGCGACGCCGGTGCTGGTGCCGGGGGTGTGCGGCCAGGCGGCGAGGTCGGTCAGGGGCTTGCCGACGATCTGTTCCGGGCTGTAGCCGAACAGTTCCTGAGCGTCGTCGTTCCAGGCGCTGATGAGGCCGTCGCTGTCGACCTGGACGACCCCGACGTGGACCCGGGCGTCGGCGATCGGCAGGGCGCTGGAGGGCAGCGCGGGCCCGGCGGCCCGCGTGCCGGCCGGCCGCTCGGGGAAGTCGAGCTGGAACCAGACCTGCTTGTGGGTGGCCGTGTACTCGACACCCCAGCGGGCGGCGAGTGCGGCGCACAGTAGCAGACCGCGGCCGCCCTCGCGATCAGGGCTTCCGAAGTGGTGACCGCCGTTGCTCTGGAGCGGAACTTCTCGTTCGGGGTAGCGGTCGGCGACCTCGACGCGGACGCCGGTGTCCGCGCGGATGCACACGACGTCGGCGGTGGTGCCCGCGTGCACCACCGCGTTGGTGACGAGTTCGCTGGTGAGGACGACCGCGTCGTCCACGATGTCGGTGAGGCCCCAGCCCTGGAGCGTGTCCCGGACAAAGGTGCGGGCGGCGGCGACCGAGCGTCCCACCGGCTCGAAGGTGGCGGCTGCCCGCGCGGTGATCACAGGTCTCCTCATATGTGTCTCGGCGAACTGCTCACCCATGTCGCAGCGCCCCTCCGATGCCTGGCCGGATGCCAGGTTACTTACCTCAACCGCCCCCGCGAATGCCGGTCCGCCGTGATTCCACCCGGAGGGGGCTGGCGCCGGTATGCGATGCTGCCGAACTGTTATGGCCTGGTTGGGCCATGGTGAAACACTGGGCAAGCTGGAAGAAGAACCCGACGAGGACGGTCAACCCTGCGGGAGGGACACGGTGGAGTCTGGCGCAGCGGCGCGGGGCACGAATACGCGCGCGAAAGGCGGACGGTCCCGGAGCAATGGGACGACCGAAGTGGATACGGCGGCCCTGAACCGGCTGCTGACCGCGATGACGGCGATGCGGGACGGCAACTTCCGCAAGCGGCTGACGGTCTCGGGCGAGGGCGTCATGTCCGAGATCGCCGCGGTCTTCAACGAGGTCGCGGAGCGGAATCTCCAGCTCACGGGCGAGCTGACCCGGGTGCGGCGGGTGGTCGGCCGTGAGGGAAAGCTCACGGAGCGGCTGGAGACCGGGGCCTGTGAGGGTCAGTGGGCGGCGGCTATTGACGCGTCCAACGCCTTGGTGGACGATCTTGTGCGGCCGGTGTCCGAGGTGGGCCGGGTGCTGTCCGCGGTCGCCGAGGGCGACCTGGAGCAGCGCATGGACCTGCGGGCACAGGGTGCCGACGGGTCGGCGCATCCGCTGCGCGGTGAGTTCCTCAAGGTGGGGCGCACCGTCAATGGGCTGGTGGATCAACTCTCGGCGTTCACCGACGAGGTGACGAGAGTCGCCAGTGAGGTCGGCACCGAGGGCAAGCTGGGCGGTCAGGCCCGGGTGCGCGGCATGTCGGGTTCGTGGAAGGACCTCACGGAGTCCGTCAACACGATGGCGTCCCGGCTCACCGCCCAGGTGCGGGACATCGCCCTGGTGACGACGGCGGTGGCCAAGGGTGATCTGTCCCGGAAGGTCACGGTTCACGTGTCCGGGGAGATGCTCGAGCTGAAGGAAACCGTCAACACGATGGTGGACCAGCTCTCCTCGTTCGCCGCCGAGGTGACCCGGGTCGCGCGTGAGGTGGGCACCGAGGGTGAACTGGGCGGCCAGGCGAAGGTGCCGGGCGTCGCGGGCGTCTGGAAGGACCTGACGGACTCCGTCAACCTCATGGCCGGGAACCTCACCGCCCAGGTGCGCGGGATCGCCCAGGTCACGACGGCGGTCGCCAACGGCGATCTGTCGCAGAAGGTGACGGTGAGCGCACGCGGCGAGGTCGCGCAGCTCGCCGACACGATCAACACGATGACGGAGACGCTGCGCACCTTCGCGGACGAGGTCACGCGGGTGGCCAGCGAGGTCGGCGCCGAGGGGCTGCTCGGCGGTCAGGCGCAGGTGCCGGGTGCGGCGGGTACGTGGAAGGACCTGACGGATTCGGTGAACACCGCGTTCCGCAACCTGACGGCCCAGGTGCGGGACATCGCGCAGGTGACGACCGCGGTGGCGAACGGTGACTTGTCGCAGAAGGTCACCGTGGACGTGGCCGGCGAGATGCTGGAGCTGAAGAACACCGTCAACACGATGGTGGACCAGCTTCAGTCCTTCGGTGCCGAGGTGACCCGGGTGGCCCGGGAGATCGGTGTCGAGGGTGAGCTGGGCGGTCAGGCGCAGGTGCCGGGTGCGGCGGGTACGTGGAAGGACCTGACGGATTCGGTGAACACCGCCTTCCGCAACCTCACCGGACAGGTGCGCAACATCGCCCAGGTGACGACCGCGGTGGCGAACGGCGACCTGTCGCAGAAGGTCACCGTCGACGTCTCCGGCGAGATGCTCAAGCTGAAGAACACCGTGAACACCATGGTGGATCAGCTCTCCTCGTTCGCCGACCAGGTCACCCGCATGGCGCGGGACGTGGGCACCGAGGGCCGGCTGGGCGGCCAGGCCCGGGTGGACGGCGTCAGCGGCACCTGGAAGGACCTGACCGACTCCGTCAACTCGATGGCGGGGAACCTGACCTCGCAGGTGCGCGGTATCGCCCAGGTGACCACGGCGGTCGCCCGGGGCGACCTGTCGCAGAAGATCGAGGTGGACGCGCGCGGCGAGATCCTGGAGCTGAAGAACACCATCAACACGATGGTCGACCAGCTGTCCGACTTCGCCGAGCAGGTGACCCGGGTCGCCCGCGAAGTGGGTACGGACGGCCGGCTGGGCGGTCAGGCGCAGGTGCCCGGCGTCGCGGGCGTCTGGCGCGACCTGACCGACTCGGTGAACGGCATGGCGGGCAACCTGACCGCCCAGGTCCGTAACATCGCGCAGGTCGCCACGGCGGTCGCGCGCGGTGACCTGTCGCAGAAGATCGACGTCGACGCCCGGGGCGAGATCCTGGAGCTGAAGAACACCCTGAACACGATGGTCGACCAGCTGTCGTCCTTCGCGGAGGAGGTCACCCGGGTCGCCCGCGAGGTGGGCACCGAGGGCCAGTTGGGCGGTCAGGCCGAGGTGCAGGGGGTCTCCGGCACCTGGAAGGACCTGACCCAGTCCGTCAACGGCATGGCCAACAACCTGACGTCCCAGGTGCGTTCCATCGCCGAGGTGACGACGGCGGTCGCCAAGGGCGACCTGTCGAAGAAGATCACGGTCGATGCCAAGGGCGAGATCCTGGAGCTCGTCACCACCGTGAACACCATGGTGGACCAGCTGTCGTCGTTCGCCGAGCAGGTCACCCGGGTGGCCCGTGAGGTGGGCACGGAAGGCCAGTTGGGCGGTCAGGCGCGGGTGCCGGGCGTGACCGGCATCTGGAAGGACCTCAGCAACAACGTGAACCTGATGGCCAATAACCTGACCATCCAGGTGCGCAACATCTCGCAGGTCTCGGCCGCGGTCGCCAACGGCGATCTGACCAAGAAGGTCACGGTCGAGGCGCGCGGCGAGGTCGCGGCGCTGGCCGACACCGTCAACACGATGGTGACGACGCTGTCCTCGTTCGCGGACGAGGTCACCCGCGTGGCGCGCGAGGTGGGCACGGACGGCATCCTGGGCGGCCAGGCACGGGTGCCGGGCGTGTCGGGGACGTGGAAGGACCTCACCGAGTCCGTGAACTCGATGGCGTCCAACCTGACCGGACAGGTGCGCAACATCGCGATGGTCACCACGGCGATCGCCCAGGGTGACCTGACCAAGAAGATCGACATCGAGGCGCGGGGCGAGATCCTCGAACTCAAGACCACGATCAACACGATGGTGGACCAGCTGTCGTCCTTCGCCGACCAGGTGACCCGGGTGGCCCGTGAGGTGGGCACCGAGGGGCAGTTGGGCGGCCAGGCGCGGGTGCGGGACGTGGCCGGCACCTGGAAGGACCTCACCGAGTCGGTGAACGAGATGGCCGGGAACCTGACCCGTCAGGTGCGCGCCATCGCCGAGGTCGCGACCGCGGTGACCCGCGGCGACCTCAACCTCAAGATCGACGTGGATGCCTCCGGTGAGATCCAGGTCCTCCAGGACCACATCAACACCATGATCGCGAACCTGCGCGAGACCACGCTCGCCAACAAGGAGCAGGACTGGCTGAAGGGCAACCTCGCCCGGATCTCCGGTCTGATGCAGGGGCGGCGCGACCTGGAGGACGTCGCCCGGCTGATCATGAGCGAGCTGACCCCGGTGGTCTCCGCCCAGCACGGCGCGTTCTTCCTGGCGGTCCCCGCCGGTGACGGCACCGAGGTGGTCGCGGACAGCACCGCCGAGGAGGGCTACGAGCTGCGCCTGATCGGCTCCTACGGCTACTCCATCGGCTCGATGCCCACGTCCTTCCGGCCGGGCGAGACGCTGATCGGCACGGTCGCCGAGGAGAAGCGCCCGATCCTGGTGGAGAACGTGCCGCCGGGCTACCTCAAGATCGCCTCGGGGCTCGGCGAGGCGGCCCCGGCCCATGTGATCGTGCTGCCGGTGCTCTTCGAGGGCCAGCTGCTCGGCGTGATCGAGCTGGCCTCGTTCCAGCCCTTCGCGCAGATCCAGAAGGACTTCCTCAACCAGATCGCCGAGATGATCGGCACCAGCGTCAACACCATCAGCGTCAACACCAAGACCGAGGTGCTGCTCAAGCAGTCCCAGGAGCTGACCGAGCAGCTGCGGGAGCGGTCGGCGGAGCTGGAGAACAGGCAGAAGGCGCTCCAGGCGTCCAACGCGGAGCTGGAGGAGAAGTCCGACCGGCTGGCCCGGCAGAACCGCGACATCGAGGTGAAGAACACCGAGATCGAGGAGGCCCGGCAGGTCCTGGAGGAGCGCGCCGAGCAGCTCGCGGTCTCGATGCGCTACAAGAGCGAGTTCCTGGCGAACATGTCGCACGAGCTGCGCACACCGCTCAACTCGCTGCTGATCCTCGCCAAGCTGCTCGCGGACAACGCCGAGGGCAATCTCTCGCCGAAGCAGGTGGAGTTCGCCGAGACGATCCACGGGGCCGGTTCGGACCTGCTCCAGCTGATCAACGACATCCTCGACCTGTCGAAGGTCGAGGCGGGCAAGATGGACGTCAGCCCGACGCGGATCGCGCTGGTCCAGCTCGTCGACTACGTGGAGGCCACGTTCCGGCCGCTGACCGCCGAGAAGGGCCTCGACTTCTCCGTCCGGGTCTCGCCGGAGCTTCCGGCGACGCTGCACACCGACGAGCAGCGGCTGCTCCAGGTGCTCCGCAACCTGCTGTCCAATGCGGTGAAGTTCACCGACGGCGGCGCCGTGGAACTGGTCATCCGCCCGGCCGGGGTGGACGTGCCGAACGCCATCCGGGAACAGCTGCTGGAACACGGCGCGTTGCGCGACCCCGAGGCCGACATGATCGCCTTCTCGGTCACCGACACCGGTATCGGCATCGCCGCGAGCAAGATGCGAGTGATCTTCGAGGCGTTCAAGCAGGCCGACGGGACCACCAGCAGGAAGTACGGCGGCACCGGCCTCGGCCTGTCCATCAGCCGGGAGATCGCCCGGCTGCTCGGCGGTGAGATCCACGCGGCCAGTGAGCCGGGCCGCGGCTCGACCTTCACGCTGTACCTGCCGCTGTACCCCAGCGAGCTGCCCCCGCAGGGCTACCCGCAGCTCACACCGGGCAGCGCGGGCCCGCCGGCGCTGGAGCCGTACGACCCGGCCGAGGGCGCGGAGGACGACGAGTCCGGGGCCGCGGCGGAGCGGGAGCCCGAGCACGACGTCACCGCCGACGCCACGGCGCAGCGGACCCGCGGGGCCGCCGGGCTCTTCCGGCGGCGTCAGCGGACCGAGCAGGAGCCGTCACAGGCTCCCGAACCGCAGACGGCCGCCCCGGAGGAGGCCCGCCGGAACGGCGGCAGGTCCGGCACCGGCAGCCGGCAGCCGCAGGCCTCCGAGCCGTGGATGCTGGGCGGTCAGGATCTGGTGGCCCCGGAGCCGACGGGCGGCTTCCACGGTGAGAAGGTGCTCATCGTCGACGACGACATCCGTAACGTCTTCGCGCTCACCAGCGTGCTGGAACAGCACGGGCTCCAGGTGCTCTACGCCGAGAACGGGCGGGAGGGCATCGAAGTCCTGGAGCAGCACGACGATGTGGTACTCGTCCTGATGGACATCATGATGCCGGAGATGGACGGTTACGCCACGACGGCGGCGATCCGCAGGATGCCGCAGTTCGCCGGGCTGCCCATCATCGCGCTCACCGCGAAGGCGATGAAGGGCGACCGGGAGAAGAGCATCGAGGCGGGCGCGTCGGACTATGTCACCAAGCCCGTCGACACCGATCATCTCCTTACGGTGATGGAGCAGTGGATGTCGGATGAGTGACCAGGTGAAAGGCAGGGGAGTGTCCGATGGGACACCGGACGCCATCGTGGTGTTGACTGACTGTCGCCGAACACGTGTGGGAACGCGGGAATCGGGGAACCTTCTGGTCTCCCACCGCGTTTCTGCTACGTGCACAGTGACATCGCGGTGACAGGGTGTGGCGAACAGCGGGGTGCGGCTACCATGACCGGCACAAGGACGGGCGACGCAAGGGAGTCGTCCCCTGGGGCGGCGCCCGGTGCTTCCCCCAGCGCTTCGAGCTGGGGAGACCCCAAGCCGGGACGAGGAGGACGGGGCATGGTGCAGAAGGCCAAGATCCTCCTGGTCGATGACCGGCCGGAGAATCTGCTGGCGCTGGAGGCCATTCTCTCCGCGCTCGATCAGACCCTGGTGCGGGCATCGTCAGGGGAGGAAGCGCTCAAGGCGCTGCTGACGGACGACTTCGCGGTGATCCTGCTGGATGTCCAGATGCCGGGCATGGACGGGTTCGAGACCGCGGCGCACATCAAGCGGCGGGAGCGGACCCGGGACATCCCGATCATCTTCCTCACCGCGATCAACCACGGCCCGCACCACACCTTCCGGGGGTATGCGGCGGGCGCGGTCGACTACATCTCCAAACCCTTCGACCCCTGGGTGCTCAGAGCGAAGGTCTCGGTCTTCGTCGATCTGTACATGAAGAACTGCCAGCTGCGGGAGCAGGCCTCCCTGCTGCGGCTCCAGTTGGAGGGCGGCCAGCCGGCCGCCGGGGACAAGGAGTCGGCCGGGCTGCTGGCCGAGCTGTCCGCGCGGCTCGCCGCCGTGGAGGAGCAGGCCGAGGCGCTGTCCAAGCAGCTGGACGAGTCGGCGGACGCGGCGGCCGTGGCCACCGCGGCCCATCTGGAGCGCAAGCTCACCGGCCTGCGCCGCGCCCTGGACGCGCTGGAGCCCGGCGCGGGCAGCGGAGCCGGTCAGGTCCCCTCGCAGAACTGAGCGCCGCGCCGTCGCACCACCGCGTGACCACCCGACCGTTGACGTCCTGTCACCCTCCCTTCACCGTCCGGCCGGTGTTCCGCCCGGACGCGACACGGGTGTGACCTCGGTGGCGCCGGATACCCATGCCATACGTGCTCCGTACGGCGGACGCGGGTAATCTCGCCCCCATGGCCTCTCGTACGTCCGGCAAGGGTTCCCAGAGCACGGCGGGCACCTCGAAGAAGCGCGCCGGGCAGTCCGGAGGCGCTGTGAAGAAGGCGCCCGCGAAGAAGGCGGCGGCCAAGAAGGCGCCCGCCAAGAAGGCAGCCGCGCCCGCGAAGAAGGCGGCCCCGAAGAAGAAGGCGGCCGCCAAGGCAGCCCCTCCGCCGCCCGCGCCCTACGCGACCAGCGGTGTGTACCGCGCCGCGCGCGCCGTCTGGATGGGTCTCGCGCGCGCCGTCGCGGCGATGTTCCGTTCCATAGGGCGCGGCGCGAAGGGGCTCGACCCGGCCCATCGCAAGGACGGCAGCGCACTGCTGTTGCTCGCGCTGGCCCTGATCGTCGCGGCCGGGACGTGGTCCAGCCTCCAGGGGCCGGTGGGCGATCTGGTCGAGATGCTCGTCACCGGCGCCTTCGGCCGCCTGGACCTGGTGGTGCCGATACTCCTGGGCGCCATCGCCGGGCGGCTGTTCCTCCACCCCGAACGCCCCGAGGCCAACGGGCGGATCGTGATCGGCCTGTCCGCGTTGGTGATCGGCGTCCTCGGGCAGGTCCACATCGCCTGCGGCGCCCCCGGACGCGGCCAGGGCGACGCGGCGATCCAGGACGCGGGCGGGCTGATCGGCTGGGCGGTCTCCCGGCCGTTGATCTACGCCATGGGCGATGTGCTGGCCGTACCGCTGCTGGTGCTGCTCACCGTCTTCGGGCTGCTGGTCGTCACCGCGACACCGGTCGCCGCGATTCCGCAGCGGCTGCGGGCGCTCGGCGTCCGGCTAGGCCTGGTGCGGGACGAGGAGGGGGCGTACGACCACGAGGGCGACGCCGCCGGGGAGTACGCCGACGAATGGCGTGAGAAGCCCGCCAGGCGGCCTCGCAGGACCTCGCTGGAGAAAGAGTCCGCGGACGGCGCGAGCGACCCCGAGCAGGCCGAGGAGGAGGCGCTGCGCAAGCGCCGCAGGTCGCGTCGGCAGTCGTCCGTCCAGCCGCCGCTGGACCGCCCCATGGACGCCGTGGACGTGGCGGCCGCCGCGGCCGCCTCGCTGGACGGCGCGGTGCTGCACGGCGTCCAGCCCTCACCGCTCGTCGCCGGGCTCAGCAGCGGCATCTCGGGCGAGCAGGACGACCACGACGGGGCATCCGGCACCGGCAGCGGGTCCGTCACGCACGACTCCGGCAACTCCGGTCAGGCCGCGCCGGGCACAGCGGCGCAGGGCAAGGGCAAGAAGGGCCGGGGGGACGATTCCGCCGCGCCGGAGCGGGCCGAGGTCCCCGACCGCACCCGGGCGTACACCGACCCGGGCGAACCGCTGCCGCCGCGTGCCGAGCAGCTCCAGCTCTCCGGCGACATCACCTACGCGCTGCCCTCGTTCGACCTCCTGGAGCGCGGCGGCCCCGGCAAGACCCGCAGCGCCGCCAACGACGCGGTGGTGGAGTCGCTGTCGAAGGTGTTCTCGGAGTTCAAGGTGGACGCCGCGGTCACCGGCTTCACCCGCGGACCGACGGTCACCCGCTACGAAGTGGAGCTGGGCCCGGCCGTCAAGGTCGAGCGGATCACGGCGCTGACCAAGAACATCGCGTACGCCGTCGCCAGCCCCGATGTGCGGATCATCAGCCCGATCCCCGGCAAGTCGGCGGTCGGCATCGAAATCCCCAACAGCGACCGCGAGATGGTCAACCTGGGGGACGTGCTGCGCTCGGCCGACTCGGTGGGCGAGACGCACCCGATGGTCGTCGGGCTCGGCAAGGACGTCGAGGGCGGCTACGTGGCGCACAACCTGGCCACGATGCCGCATGTGCTGGTGGCGGGCGCGACCGGTTCCGGAAAGTCGTCGTGCATCAACTGCCTGATCACTTCGGTCATGGTGCGCGCCACCCCGGACGACGTGCGCATGGTGCTGGTCGACCCCAAGCGCGTGGAGCTGACCGCGTACGAGGGCATTCCGCATCTGATCACACCGATCATCACCAACCCCAAGCGCGCGGCCGAGGCCCTGCAATGGGTCGTCCGCGAAATGGATCTCCGCTACGACGACCTCGCCGCGTTCGGCTTCCGCCACATCGACGACTTCAACGACGCGGTGCGCACCGGAAAGGTGAAGCAGCCCGAGGGCAGCGAGCGGGAGCTCAAGCCGTATCCGTATCTGCTGGTGATCGTCGACGAGCTGGCGGACCTGATGATGGTCGCGCCGCGGGACGTCGAGGACTCGATCGTGCGGATCACGCAGCTGGCCCGGGCGGCGGGCATCCACCTGGTGCTGGCCACCCAGCGGCCGTCCGTGGACGTCGTCACCGGTCTGATCAAGGCGAACGTGCCCTCGCGGCTCGCCTTCGCCACCTCCTCGCTGGCCGACAGCCGGGTCATCCTGGACCAGCCCGGCGCCGAGAAGCTGATCGGCAAGGGCGACGGGCTGTTCCTGCCGATGGGCGCGAACAAGCCGGTCCGGATGCAGGGCGCGTTCGTGACCGAGGCCGAGGTGCAGGCGATCGTCGCGCACTGCAAGGAGCAGATGGCGCCGGTCTTCCGGGACGACGTCACGGTCGGGACGTCGAAGAAGAAGGAGATCGACGAGGAGATCGGCGATGATCTCGATCTGCTGTGCCAGGCCGCTGAGCTGGTGGTTTCCACGCAATTCGGGTCGACGTCGATGCTCCAGCGCAAGCTGCGGGTGGGCTTCGCCAAGGCGGGCCGGCTGATGGATCTCATGGAGTCGCGCGGGGTGGTCGGGCCGAGCGAGGGCTCCAAGGCGCGCGATGTGCTCGTCAAGCCGGATGAATTGGATGGCGTGATCGCGGTGATCCGCGGTAAGGCTCACTCATAAGGGTATGGCGGGCAACCGTTTCCCCTGCCGAGACGTCAAGTTGAGGGAGGTGGCGGAGTGACGTCCCAGGATCTTGGTTACAGGTCAATCCCGATGGCGGACAAACTCCGTCCTCCCGCTTGCCCGACCCTTTCGTCCCACCCCTAGACTGAACCTCCAGCAGGTGGCTACACGCTCGAAAGGCGCCCCCGTGTCCATCGGCAACGATCTCGAAGACGGCAACTCCCCCGAAGAAGACCGGCCTTCCGTCGGTCGCGCCCTCCAGCAGGCCCGCATCGCCGCGGGGCTGACCGTCGACGAGGTCAGTTCCGTCACCCGGGTGCGCGTGCCCATAGTGCAGGGGATCGAGCAGGACGACTTCTCCCGCTGCGGCGGGGATGTGTACGCCCGGGGGCACATTCGTGTGCTCGCGCGCGCCGTCCGGCTCGACCCGGAGACCTTGATCAACCAATTCGACGCCGAACACGGCGGCCGGCCCGAGCCGACCCCGGCGGCGCCGCTGTTCGATGCCGAGCGCATCCGTCCCGAACCCCGCCGCCCGAACTGGACGGCCGCGATGGTCGCCGCGATCGTCGCCGTCGTCGGATTCGTCGGCTTCACGCTTTTCAGCGGCGGCGACAAGAACGACGGCTCCTCGGTCGCCGAGCAGACCGGCTCGGCCAAGCCGACCGCGTCCACCTCCAGCAGCCCCAGCGCCAGTCCCAGCAAGTCCGGCGAGCGGAAGCCCGAGCCGTCCGAGAGCGCCATCGCGGGCGTCCCGGCGGACAAGGTCACCGTCAAGCTGACCGCGGAGGACGGACAGAGCTGGATCTCCGCCCAGGACCACAACGGGCGGCTGATGGAAGAGGGCGTGCTGCGGAAGGGCCAGTCCAAGACCTTCAGCGACAGCAAGCGCATCGACCTGGTGCTGGGCAACGCCGGGGCGATCAAGCTCTTCGTGAACGGCAAGGAAGTCAAGAACCTGAGCGACAGCGGCACCGTTCAGCGTCTGAGCTACACCAAGGGCGATCCCGAAGCGGGCTGACCAGCCCGGCGGGCGGGGTGGGAGACCTGGCAGCGGAGGGCGGGGCTGCGACAAAGTAGTCTGAGCCCATGCCCGAACGCCGCACTGTCGCCCTTGTCACTCTTGGCTGCGCCCGTAACGAGGTGGACTCGGAGGAGCTCGCAGGCCGCTTGGCGGACGACGGTTGGGAGCTCGTCGAGCAAGCCGCCGACGCCGACGTCGCCGTCGTCAACACCTGCGGCTTCGTCGAGGCCGCCAAGAAGGACTCGGTCGACGCCCTGCTGGAGGCGAACGATCTGAAGGACCACGGCCGCACCCAGGCGGTCGTGGCCGTCGGCTGCATGGCCGAGCGGTACGGCAAGGACCTGGCCGAGGCGCTGCCCGAGGCCGACGGTGTGCTCGGCTTCGACGACTACGCCGACATCTCCGGCCGGCTTCAGACCATCCTCTCCGGTGGCATCCACGCCTCCCACACCCCGCGCGACCGGCGCAAGCTGCTGCCGATCAGCCCCGCCGAGCGCCAGGACACCTCCTCCGTGGCGCTGCCCGGCCACGCCCAGGACACCCGGCCCGAGGACCTGCCCGCCGGTGTCGCCCCGGCCTCCGGGCCGCGCGCCCCGCTGCGCCGCAGACTCGGGAACAGCCCCGTCGCCTCCGTGAAGCTCGCCTCCGGGTGCGACCGGCGGTGTTCCTTCTGCGCCATCCCGTCCTTCCGCGGCTCGTTCATCTCCCGCCGTCCCTCCGATGTGCTGGGCGAGACCCGGTGGCTGGCCGAGCAGGGGGTGAAGGAGATCATGCTGGTCTCCGAGAACAACACCTCGTACGGCAAGGACCTGGGCGACATCCGGCTGCTGGAGACGCTGCTGCCCGAGCTGGCCGAGGTGGACGGGATCGAGCGGATCCGGGTCAGCTACCTCCAGCCCGCCGAGATGCGGCCCGGGCTGATCGACGTGCTGACCTCCACCGAGAAGGTCGCCCCGTACTTCGACCTGTCCTTCCAGCACTCCGCGCCCGGGGTGCTGCGCCGGATGCGCCGCTTCGGCGACACCGACCGCTTCCTCGAACTGCTGGAAACGATCAGAGGCAAGGCGCCGCAGGCAGGCGCCCGCTCGAACTTCATCGTCGGATTCCCTGGCGAGACCGAGGACGACCTGGCCGAGCTGGAGCGTTTCATCAGCGAGGCGCGGCTCGACGCGATCGGCGTCTTCGGGTACTCGGACGAGGACGGCACCGAGGCCGCGGGCTACGAGGACAAGGTCGACCCGGACGAGGTCGCCGACCGGCTGGAGCACATCTCGCGGCTCGCGGAGGAGCTGACCGCCCAGCGGGCGGACGAGCGGCTCGGCGAGACCGTCAGGGTGCTGGTGGACGAGATCGACGACACCGGTGCCGTACTGGGCCGGGCCGCCCACCAGGCGCCGGAGACCGACGGGCAGACCGTGCTCCGCACCTCGGCGCGGCCCGCCGCGGGACGTATGGTCGAAGCGAAGGTGATCGCGGCGGAGGGAGTGGACCTCGTCGCGGAGCCGCTGGAACCGCTGGAGCAGGCGGATGGCGGCGCATGTACGGAGGAGGCGGACAGATGACAGGCGTCCCGGCCTCCGCCGCGGGGAGCCACCACCGGGCCGCCGCGGCCGCCCGGCCCGCCGGATTGTGGAACATCGCCAACATCCTCACCATGGCGCGCTTGGTCCTGGTGCCCGGGTTCGTTTTGTTGATGCTCCACAACGGCGGCTACGACCCGGCCTGGCGCGCCTATGCCTGGGCCGCCTTCGCCATCGCCATGATCACCGACCTGTTCGACGGGCATCTGGCCCGCCGGTACAACCTGGTCACCGACTTCGGCAAGATCGCGGATCCCATCGCGGACAAGGCGATCATGGGGGCGGCGCTGATCTGCCTGTCGGCCCTCGGCGATCTGCCGTGGTGGGTGACGGGCGTGATCATCTTCCGTGAGCTGGGGATCACCCTGATGCGGTTCTGGGTGATCCGGATCGGGGTCATCCCGGCCAGCCGCGGCGGGAAGATGAAGACCCTCGCCCAGGGCGTGGCCGTGGGGATGTACATCCTCGTGCTCACCGGGCCGCTGGCCACGCTGAGGTTCTGGGTGATGGCCGTGGCCGTCGCCCTGACCGTCCTCACCGGCCTCGACTACGTACGGCAGGCCCTGGTGCTGCGCCGGGCGGGCCGTGCGGTGGAGAGCGCCGGTGCGGCGGAGGAGCCCGGGCAGGAACCGGCCCGATGAGCGGCGACGAGACGGCGGCGGCCCGGGACGGCGCCGCCGGGGCGAGCGCGGCCGGGGTCCTGGCGCTGCTGCGGCGGCGCGGGCAGACCGTGGCCGTCGCCGAGTCCCTGACCGGCGGCCTGGTGGCCGCCGAGCTGACCGCCGTGGACGGGGCCTCCCACGCCTTCCGCGGCTCGGTGACCGCGTACGCCACCGACCTCAAGCGCGACCTGCTGGGCGTGGACGGCGCGCTGCTGGCCGAGCGCGGGGCGGTGGACGCGGAGGTCGCCCGGCAGATGGCGGGGGGCGTACGGCGCGCACTGGGCGCCGACTGGGGCGTGGCGACCACCGGTGTGGCGGGTCCCACACCGCAGGACGGAAAGCCCGTGGGCACCGTCCACGTGGCCGTCGCCGGGCCCTCGAACAAGCCCGCGGCCGCGGCGCTGCGGCTGGAGGGGGACCGGGCCGGAATCCGCGCAGAGAGCGTCCGCGCCGCGGTCAAGCTGCTGTTCAGCGAATTGATCGCGACAGCGGGGGCACAGGATACGGAACAACACGACGAATTTTGATGTTTGCAGCCCTGAGTGAACACGACATCGCTCCCCGCACGCGCACAGCCAGAGGCGGTACGGTGGGGCGAGAAGGATCCGGATCCGAGGTCCGAGGAGGGAGCCAGCGATGATTCTGCTCCGTCGCCTGCTGGGTGACGTGCTGCGCCGGCAGCGCCAGCGCCAGGGCCGTACTCTGCGCGAGGTTTCCTCCTCCGCCCGGGTGTCGCTCGGCTATCTGTCAGAGGTCGAGCGCGGGCAGAAGGAAGCCTCGTCCGAGCTGCTGTCGGCGATCTGCGACGCCCTGGACGTACGGATGTCACAGGTCATGCGCGAGGTCAGCGACGAGCTGTCGCTCGCGGAGCTGGCGGAGTCGGCCACGGCGAGCGAGAAGGTGCCCGCACCGATGCGGCCCATGCTCAATTCGGTGTCCGTCACCTCTGTGACGGGCGTCCCGGACGAGCGGGTGACCATCAAGCCGCCCAAGGAGGCTGTGGACGTCGTGGCGGCCTGACGGCCCCAGGTCAGCGCGGAAGCTCTTCGAGCCCCGGCCGGTAGCGATACCGGTCGGGGCTCGATGTTTGACCGGCGCCTTTCCGGTCACCTGACTGGTGGAGAGGTAATCAAGGGGGGCCAAACGGTCGAACAGGAGGAAGTGGATGTCTGTGGTCAAGAGCCCGCTCGCCGAGGAGAACCTCAAGGTCGTCAGCGACGCTCTGCAAGGCGCCCTCGTCGACCTCGTCGACCTCGCCCTGGTGGGCAAGCAGATTCACTGGACGGTCATCGGACCGCGTTTCCGCACGGTTCACTTCCAGCTCGACGATGTGGTGTCGACGGCCAGGACGCACGCCGACACGGTCGCGGAGCGCGCCTCGGCGCTCGGGATTGCGCCGGACGGACGGGCCGAGACGGTGGCCAAGCAGAGCGCCATCGGCAACGTCAAGGAGGGCTGGACCCAGGACACGGACGCCGTGAGGACGCTCGTGGACGCACTCGGGTCCGTGATCTCGCGCATGCGCGAGCGCATCGCCGCGACGGACGAGCCGGATCCGGTGACCCAGGACATTCTCATCGGGCTCACCCGGGACCTGGAGAAGCACCACTGGATGTTCCAGGCGGAGAACGTCAACGGACACTGAGCGACGAGACAGGCAAGGGCGGTACTTCCGCTCGCACCCTGTGTGGTCATCGCCGGGGCACGCCCCCCGGCCTCGGGCGATGGCCGCACAGTCTGCGAGCTGACGGACGTCGGCTCATGGCCCGCCGCGGGGGTGCCCCGCTCTGGGTGCGCCCCGCGGTGCGGCTGGGCACACTGGGGGAGCGCGGGGGTCCGACACGCGCTGACGGGCCTCCTGTGCGCCCTCCCGCCGCGTGCGAACAGGCGTCTAGCGTCGCCCGCTAGCGTCGCCCGAAGGAGGCAGCATGGCAGCCGTGGGAGGGGCCGGCACCCTGCGCCGAAGGCCGGTTCGATGGGTGGTCGCGCTCGTTCTCGGCGGCCTGTGGTGGTGGTCCGTGCTCCGGCTGGCGGTGGAGCCGACCGGGACCGGACCGGTCGAGGGGGCGTTCGCCGTCGGCGGCTGGGGGCTGAGCCTGCTGCCCGTGCACTGCGGTCCCTCGCCCCGGCGCGGAGGCGTGCGCGAGCGGATCACCAGGGCATCGCGACTCCGCCATTCGGGCGCAGAATCTGGCCGGTCGTGAACGCGGAGGCGTCCGAAGCCAGGTGCAGCACCGCATGGGCGACGTCCTCCGGCTCGCCCACCCGCCCCAGCGGTGCGTGCCGGGCCATGGGTGCCTCGGCGCGCCGCTGCTCCTCGGCGGTGCCGCGCCGCGTCATGGGCGTACGCACCCAGCCGGGGGCGACCGCGTTGACGCGGATGCCGTGCGGTCCCACCTCGGCGGCGAGGGTCCGGGTCAGCTGGACCACGGCGGCCTTGGCGACGCCGTAGCACAGCAGCCCGGGGGTGCCGGAGTCGATCGCGCCGGATGCCATGGTGACGATGGACCCGCCGGCGCCGTGGTCGATCATGGCGCGGGCCGCCTCCTGGCAGCCGTACAGCACGCCCTTGAAGTTGACCGCGAGCACCCGGTCCAGATCGGCCTCCACGGTCTCCAGGACCGTGCTGCGGTGCATGATCCCGGCGATGGCCGCCACCACGGCGAGATGGCCCCCGGCGCGGACGGCCGCCGTGGCAGCGGCGGAGACGACGGCCGCGACCTGGGCGCGGTCGGTGACGTCGAGGGGGTGGGCGTGGGCGCTGCCACCGTCGGAGGTGATGCGCTCCGCGGTCCGCCGGGCGCCCTGCTCGTCCAGGTCGGCGCAGTGCACGATCGCTCCGGCCGCCGCCAGCAGGATTGCGGTGGCGCGTCCGATGCCGCTCGCGGCGCCGGTGACCAGCGCGGTGCGGCCGGTGAGGTCGTACGCCGTGACGGTCATGGGCCGACGGTACGACCGGATCTGACGGCCCGTCAATTAGTCTGGCGGGGCGGGAGGCTCCGGCTGGCACACCGGGCACCAGAAGGTCGTACGCTCCTGACCCGCGCGGCCCCGGTCCGCGGCGCGCACCGGCGTACCGCAGCGCAGACAGGGACGCCCCGCGCGGCCGTACACCCACAGCCGCCGGTCGGGGCGCGCCTGCGCCGTGGTGACCCGCGCCCGGCGCGTCCGGTTGGCCTCCAGGAGCCGCTTGGCGAGGTCCACCAGGCGCTCGGGGGAGGGCACGCGGCCGATCGGCAGCCAGGGCGGGATCCGCAGTACGAAGCACAGCTCGCACGCGTACACATTGCCGATTCCGGCCAGGTTGCGCTGGTCCAGCAGCGCCTCGCCCACCGGGCGGGACGGGTCGGCGAGCAGCCGCCCCAGCGCCTCGTCCGGATCCCAGTCCGGGCCGAGGAGATCGGGCCCGAGGTGGCCCACCGCGCGGTCCTCGTCCGCGGTGCGCAGCAGCTCCAGGACCGGGAGGCGGTAGCCGACGGCGGTGCGCTCGGCCGTGGCCAGGACGGCGCGGATCTGGTGGTGCGGGCCGCCGCGCCAGCGCTCGCCGTGGCCGTACACCAGCCACGCGCCGTCCATCCGCAGATGGGAGTGGAGGGTCAGCCCGCCCTCCACCCGGGTCAGCAGATGCTTGCCGCGCGCGACCACCTCGAGGACCCGGCGGCCGGTGAGGTCGACGGTCGCCAGCCGGGGCACCCGCAGATCGCAGCCGGTGAGCGGCGGGCCCGCCAGGGCGTCGTCCAGGCGCCGGGCCGTCTGCCAGACGGTGTCTCCCTCGGGCATCCCGCCCCCTCAGGGACGCAGCCGCAGGCCGCGCGGGGTCGCGTGGAAGCCCGCGGCCTCCAGGACGCGGCCGATCGGCGAGGACAGCGCCGCGGCGCCGTTGACCCGCTCGACGGTCACCGAGCCGAGGGCGCCCGCGCGGGCGGACTGCGCCAGGGCCTCGACCGCGGTACGCAGCCGGGCGTCGTCCTCCGGGGACCCCGCCTCGGCCTCGCCCGCGGGCCAGGCGAGCAGGGTCTTGCCGCCGCGCTCCATGTAGAGGGTCAGCTCCCCGTCGACCAGCGCCACCAGGGCGCCCGCCTTGCGGCCCGGCCGGTGGTTCGCGCCCGCGGGCGGATCGGGCCAGGGGAGGGCCGCGCCGTACGCGTTGGCGGGGTCGGCGGCGGCGAGGACGGTGGTGTGCCGGGACGACTGCCCCGGCGGACCGCCGGGACGGCCGTGACCGCCCGGGCCGCCGTAACTGTCCGGGCCGCCGTAACTGTTGTGACCGCCGAAGGCCGCGCCCGCCGCCCGGTCGCGCGCCGTGCTGACCGCGCGCAGTCGGTCGACCGCGCCGTCCATCGCGAACTGCGCGGCCCCCAGCCCCTCCACCACATAGCCGCGGCGCGCCTGGCCGGTCTCCTCGAAGGCGGACAGCACCCGGTACGCGGCGGAGAAGCCGCCCTCGACCCCCTCGGCGGCGACCGCTCCGCGGGTGACCACCCCGTGCCGGTCCAGCAGGGTGCGCGCCAGGGCGTGCGCCCGGTGGGTGGGCTCGGGCTCGCGCTCCGGCAGCAGCGACCAGCGCCCGGCGACGGTCGGCGGCCCGCTGCGCGAGGCGGTGGGGCGGCCGGTGCGCCCCGTCAGCGTGCCGTACCGGCCCCGGGGGACCGTGCGCTTGGCGCGGTGGGCGGTGGCGCCCGCGGTGCGGCCCGAGCCCAGCAGGGAGCGCAGCGGGGCCAGGGTGTCGCCGGTGAGCCGGCCGGACCAGGCCAGGTCCCATATGGCCTCGGCGAGCTGGGCGTCCTGGAACTCGTGACCGGCGGCCCGGACCTGCTCGGCGATCTGCCGGAAGAACAGCCCGAAGCCCCCGGCCAGCGCGTCCAGCACGGCCTGGTGGAGCGGCCCCGCCTCGAAGGGGTGCGGGGTGTGCAGGAGCAGCGGCGCGGTCTCGGCGAGATGGAGGGTGACCCAGCCGTCCTTGCCGGGCAGCGCGCCCGCACCGGCCCAGACGACCTCACCGGCGGCGGTCAGCTCGTCCAGCATCGTCGGGTTGTAGTCGCCGACCCGGGAGGGCAGGACGAGCTTCTCCAGGGCGGACGCCGGGACCGGTGCGCCCTGGAGCTGCTCGATGGCGCGCACCAGCCCGTCGATGCCCCGCAGGCTGTGGGTGCCCAGATGCTGCCACTGCGGGAGGAAGGCGGCGAGCGCCGAAGGCGGTACGGGCTCCAGCTCCTGGCGCAGCGCGGCCAGCGACCGGCGGCGCAGCCTGCGCAGCACGGCGGCGTCGCACCATTCCTGACCGATTCCGGAGGGATGGAATTCGCCCTGGACGACGCGGCCGCTCGCGGCCAGGCGCTGGAGGGCGCCGTCGGTGACGGCCGTGCCCAGACCCAGCCGGGTGGCCGCCTCGGCGGAGGTGAACGGGCCGTGGGTGCGGGCGTAGCGGGCCAGCAGATCGCCGAGCGGGTCGCCCACGGGCTCGGTGAACGCCTCGGGGACGCCCACCGGCAGCGCCGTGCCCAGTGCGTCGCGCAGTCGCCCCGCGTCCTCGACGGCCGCCCAGCGCTCCTCGCCCGCGATACGGACCCGGATCGCGCGCCGGGCCCGCTCCAGCTCCTCCGCCCAGGCCGGGTCGGCGCCGCGCCCGGCCAGCTCGGCGCCGGTGAGCGGGCCGAGCAGCCGCAGCAGATCGGCGACGCCCTCGGCGTCCTTGGCCCGGCGGTCCTCGGTGAGCCACTGAAGCTCGCGCTCCAGCTCGTCCAGGACGTCGGCGTCCAGCAGCTCGCGCAGCTCGGCCTGGCCCAGCAGCTCGGCCAGCAGCCGCGAGTCGAGGGAGAGGGCCGCGGCGCGCCGCTCGGCCAGCGGCGAGTCGCCCTCGTACAGGAACTGCGCCACGTAGCCGAAGAGCAGCGAGCGGGCGAAGGGGGACGGCTCCGGGGTGGTCACCTCCACCAGCCGCACCCGCCGGGCCTCGATGTCGCCCATCAGCTCGGTGAGGCCGGGCACGTCGAAGACGTCCTGGAGGCATTCGCGGACGGCTTCCAGCACGATGGGGAACGAACCGAACTCGCTCGCCACCTGGAGGAGCTGGGCGGCCCGCTGGCGCTGCTGCCACAGCGGGGTGCGCTTGCCGGGATCGCGCCGGGGCAACAGCAGGGCGCGGGCGGCGCATTCGCGGAACCGGGAGGCGAACAGGGCCGAACCGCCGACCTGGTCGGTGACGATCTGGGACACCTCGCCCCGGTCGAAGACGACATCGGCCGCTCCGATGGGGGACTGCTCGCCGTCGTACTCGGTGCCCTGCCGCATCGGATCGGTGTCGAGCAGGTCCAGGCCCATGAGGTCCGCGTCGGGCAGCCGCAGCACGATGCCGTCGTCCGCGTGCATCACCTGGGCGTCCATGCCGTACCGCTCGGACAGCCGCGCGGCGAGCGCGAGCGCCCAGGGGGCGTGGACCTGCGCGCCGAAGGGGGAGTGGACCACCACGCGCCAGTCGCCCAGCTCGTCACGGAAGCGCTCCACCACGATCGTCCGGTCGTCCGGCACATGGCCGCAGGACTGGCGCTGTTCGCCCAGGTACGCGATCACGTTGTCGGCGGCCCAGGCGTCGAGCCCGGCGGCCAGCAGCCGCTCCCGGGCCTTCTCCGGAGCGAGGGCGCCGACCTCCCGCAGGAACGCGCCCAGCGCCCGGCCCAGTTCGAGCGGGCGGCCGAGCTGGTCGCCCTTCCAGAAGGGGAGCCGGCCGGGGACGCCGGGAGCGGGGGAGACCAGGACGCGGTCGCGGGTGATGTCCTCGATCCGCCAGGACGTGGTGCCCAGGGTGAACACATCGCCCACCCGCGACTCGTAGACCATCTCCTCGTCCAGCTCGCCCACCCGTCGCCCGCCACCGCCCCGAGCGGAAGCGCTTCGCGCTGCTGTATCGGATGGGCCGCCGCCCTTCTTCGGGTCCGCGCCCGCCAGGAAGACGCCGAACAGCCCGCGGTCGGGGATGGTGCCCCCGGAGGTCACCGCGAGCCGCTGCGCCCCCGGCCGCCCCGTGACCGTCCCCGCGACCCGGTCCCACACCAGGCGCGGCCGCAGCTCGGCGAAGGCGTCGGAGGGATAGCGGCCCGCGAGCATGTCGAGGACCGAGGTGTACGCCGACTCCGGGAGCGAGGCGAACGGCGCGGCGCGGCGGACCAGGGCCAGCAGCTCCTCCACGTCCCAGCTGTCCATGGCCGTCATGGCGATGAGCTGCTGGGCGAGCACGTCCAGCGGATTCGCGGGCACCCGAAGCGACTCGATGGCCCCCTCCCGCATCCGCTCGGTGACCACCGCCGCCTGCACCAGATCGCCGCGGTACTTGGGGAACACCACACCGGTGGAGACCGCGCCCACCTGGTGCCCGGCCCGGCCCACCCGCTGGAGTCCGGACGCCACCGAGGGCGGCGACTCGACCTGGACGACCAGGTCCACCGCGCCCATGTCGATGCCCAGCTCCAGGCTGGAGGTGGCGACGACGGCGGGCAGCCGACCCGCCTTCAAGTCCTCCTCGACCAGGGCCCGCTGCTCCTTGGACACCGAGCCGTGGTGCGCGCGGGCGAGCAGCGCGGGCGCACCACGGGCCGCACCGGCCTCGGCCATCAGCTCGGCGGGGGAGTGGTCCTCGGGCAGTGCCTCACCGGTGGCCCGCTCGTAGGCGATCTCGTTGAGCCGGTTGCACAGCCGCTCGGCCAGGCGGCGGGAGTTGGCGAAGACGATCGTGGACCGGTGCGCCTGGACGAGATCGGCGATCCGCTCCTCCACATGCGGCCAGATCGACGGCTTCTCGCCCGGCTGCCCGTCCTGGGCCGGGGAGCCGCCCAGCTCTCCCAGGTCCTCGACGGGGACGATCACCGACAGGTCGAACTCCTTGCCCGAGGGCGGCTGGACGATCTCCACCGCGCGCCGCGGCGACAGGAAGCGCGCCACCTCGTCCACCGGGCGCACCGTCGCCGACAGGCCGATCCGCCGGGCGGGCCGGTCCAGCAGCTCGTCCAGCCGCTCCAGGGACAGCGCGAGATGCGCGCCGCGCTTCGTCCCCGCGACGGCGTGCACCTCGTCCAGGATCACCGTCTCCACTCCGCGCAGCGCCTCCCGGGTGGCGGAGGTGAGCATCAGGAACAGCGACTCGGGCGTGGTGATGAGGATGTCCGGCGGGCGGGTGGCCAGGGCGCGGCGCTCGGCGGCCGGGGTGTCGCCGGAGCGGATGCCCACCCGGATCTCCGGCTCGGGCAGGCCGAGGCGCGCCGCCTCGTGCCGGATGCCGGTGAGCGGGCTGCGCAGGTTGCGCTCCACATCCACCGCCAGGGCCTTCAGCGGCGACACGTACAGCACCCGGCAGCGCTTGCGGTGCTCGGCGGGCGGCGGCTCGGCGGCCAGCCGGTCCAGCGCCGCCAGGAACGCGGCCAGCGTCTTGCCGGAGCCGGTCGGGGCGACCACCAGCACGTCCGAGCCCTCGCCGATCGCCCGCCACGCCCCCTCCTGCGCGGCCGTGGGCGCGGTGAAGGCGCCCGTGAACCACCCTCGGGTGGCCGGGGAAAGTGCGTGCAGCGCCGACCGTGCCATGTCCCCCATCGTGCACCGCCCCACCGACAACGGGCCGTCCGCGCAGGTCAGCGGGCCAGCCCAGGTTCCTCAGATCGCCCGCCCGTAGGCGCGCAGCGTGAGCAGCGCCTCCACGGTCACCACCGCCCGCCACTCCAGCGCCGCCCCCGGGGTCCAGGCCCGCCGCCGGGCCGGCCAGCCGCCGTCCTCGCGCTGCGCGGCCGCCAGGAAGTCCAGCGAGCGCTCCACCTCGGCGTCGGTGAACCAGCGGCGGGCCAGCGAGCCGGGCGCACGGGCGACGTCGTACACGAAGCTGTGGTCACCGGGGCCGTGGCCGGGCGGCAGCGGACCGTCCTCGGCGCGCTCGGGGTCCAGTACCACCAGCCGCCGCTCCCGCACCCGGCGGCCCAGCCGCTCGGCCACCTCCTCGGCGCGCGCCCGGTCCGGTGCGCCGTCGAGGAAGGCGACGGCCGCCGCCACCTCGTACGGACGCGCCGGGGCGCCCTCTTCCAGCGCCGTCACCGCCGCCCAGCAGAAGTCGGTGGCGCGGAACAGCCAGGCGTGCCACACCTCGTTGCGGTGCAGCAGCCCCACCACCGGGCCGGTGGTCAGCAGATCGCCGCGCGGATGGTCCGACGGCCGGATCCAGGGGGCGGCCGGGTAGTCGCGGAGCGACGGGTGGCATGCGGGCAGGGCGCCGTCCCGGGTGGAGATCGCGGTCAGATAGCGGCACAGCCGCTCCACCCGCTGCCCGCCGCAGCGGCCGATCCCGTCGAGCACCCGCAGGGCGTGCGCGACGTGCTGCGGCTGGCTCACCGGGCCGCGCAGATCCGGCTCCAGGGCGTGGCCGTAGCCCCCGTCGGTGCCCAGGTACGCGGCGAGCGCGGTCTCGACCGGCTCGGCGTCGGCGTCCTGGAAGTGATACGCGAACCGGCGCTGCTCGAGCACGCGTGCGGTCAGCCACACGAACCGCGCGGCGCGCGCGAGCGGAGAGGCGGGCGCGGGCGGCGCGGACGGGGAGGAGGGGACTGCTGCGGATCGATCCATGGGACAGACCGTAGGGCGGGAAACGCCTGCGGAAGGGGGCTCACGCCCCGGTGCACCCCGGGAGCGCGATACTGGTCGCATGCGGTTGACGGTCTTCTGGCAGCGGATGGCGGATCACTTCGGTGAGGCGTACGCCGACTCCTTCGCGCGCGATCATGTGATGTCCCAGCTCGGCGGCCGGACCGTCCACCAGGCGCTCGCCGCGGGGTGGGAGGCGAAGGACGTCTGGCGCGGGGTGTGCACCGCGATGGAGATCCCTCCCGAGAAGCGCTGACGAGCGCCGGGCGGGGGCCGGGACGTGTGAGAGGGAGCGCACTCCCGGGGTGGCCGGATTTTCTGGACGGGTGTACGCCACACTTGCCGGGTGGCCCCGACCGAAGAGACCCTCTCCCCCGACGCCGACGGCGTCCCGACCCCCGCACAGGCCCCGAAGGACGCACCGGCCCCCACGGAGGGCTCGGCGCAGTCCGCGCGCATGCCGCGCTGGCTGCCCCGCGCCATGGTGCTCGCCCTTGCCCTGGTGGCCTGTTACCGGCTCGCCACCTGGGCCTTCGATCAGCTGACCGGACTGCTGCTGAACGTCCTGATCGCGTTCTTCCTGGCGCTCGCGATCGAACCGGCCGTGGACCGCATGGCCGCGCGCGGCGTCCGCCGGGGCCTGGCCACCGGGATTGTCTTCATCGGCATCCTCGTCACCGCCGCGGGCTTCTTCACCCTGCTCGGCTCGATGCTGGCCGACCAGATCATGACCATGGTCGAGGACTTCCCGAAGTACCTCGATCAGGTGGTCAGCTGGATGAACGACACGTTCCACACCCGGCTGTCGCGGCTGGAGATCCAGGACAGCCTGCTCCACTCCGACTGGCTTCAGAGCTATGTGAAGAACAGCGCCGACAATGTGCTGGACGTCTCCGCGCAGGTGCTCGGCGGGCTGTTCAGGCTCCTCACGGTGACGCTGTTCGCCTTCTACTTCGCCGCCGACGGCCCCCGGCTGCGCCGCGCGCTGTGCTCCGTCCTGCCGCCGAACCGGCAGACCGAGGTGCTGCGGGCCTGGGAGATTGCGGTCGCCAAGACCGGCGGCTACATCTACTCGCGCGGGCTGATGGCGCTGATCTCCGGTGTCGCGCACTACATCCTGCTGGAGAGCCTGGGCGTGCCCTACGCCCCGGCGCTGGCCGTCTGGGTGGGGCTGATCTCGCAGTTCATCCCGACCATCGGCACGTACCTCGCGGGTGCCCTGCCGATGCTGATCGCCTTCACGGTCAACCCCTGGTACGCGATCTGGGTGCTGGTCTTCGTCGTGGTCTACCAGCAGTTCGAGAACTACCTGCTCCAGCCGAGGATCACGTCGCGGACCGTGGACATCCACCCCGCCGTCTCCTTCGGATCGGTGATCGCGGGCACGGCGCTGCTGGGCGCGGTGGGGGCGCTGATCGCGATTCCGGCGACCGCGACGCTCCAGGCGTTCCTCGGCGCGTACATCAAGCGCTACGACGTGACGGACGATCCGCGGATGCACGGGCGGACGCGGCGGCGCGGTGCCTCCGCGCTGGCGCGCATGCGACACGCGCTGTCCCGGCGCAGTTGACACAAAAATCGAACATCCATTCTGATGGAGACCCGGCCCGGTTATCCACAGGCCGAGCATGTCCGGGCCGCTTGTCAGTGGCAGGCGCTAGCGTCATGGACGTGAAGCGATCGACTCAAGCAAACCGGGTGGAACCCATGGCAGGAACCGACCGCGAGAAGGCACTCGACGCCGCGCTCGCACAGATTGAACGGCAGTTCGGCAAAGGCGCCGTGATGCGCATGGGCGAGCGGCCGAACGAGCCCATCGAGGTCATCCCCACCGGGTCGACCGCTCTCGATGTGGCCCTCGGCGTCGGCGGGCTGCCGCGCGGCCGCGTGGTGGAGGTGTACGGGCCGGAGTCCTCCGGTAAGACCACCCTGACCCTGCACGCGGTGGCCAACGCCCAGCGGTCCGGCGGCACCGTCGCCTTCGTGGACGCGGAGCACGCCCTCGACCCCGACTACGCGCAGAAGCTGGGCGTGGACACGGACTCGCTGATCCTGTCCCAGCCGGACAACGGCGAACAGGCGCTGGAGATCACGGACATGCTGATCCGTTCCGGCGCCCTCGACCTCATCGTCGTCGACTCCGTCGCCGCGCTGGTGCCGCGCGCGGAGATCGAGGGCGAGATGGGCGACTCCCATGTCGGCCTCCAGGCCCGGCTGATGAGCCAGGCGCTCCGTAAGATCACCGGTGCGCTGAACCAGTCGAAGACCACCGCGATCTTCATCAACCAGCTCCGGGAGAAGGTCGGCGTCATGTTCGGCTCCCCGGAGACCACCACCGGTGGCCGGGCGCTGAAGTTCTACGCCTCGGTGCGTCTGGACATCCGCCGCATCGAGACCCTCAAGGACGGCACCGACGCGGTGGGCAACCGCACCCGCGTCAAGGTCGTCAAGAACAAGGTCGCGCCGCCCTTCAAGCAGGCCGAGTTCGACATCCTCTACGGCCAGGGCATCAGCCGCGAGGGCGGTCTGATCGACATGGGCGTCGAGCACGGCTTCATCCGCAAGTCCGGCGCCTGGTACACCTACGAGGGCGACCAGCTCGGCCAGGGCAAGGAGAACGCCCGCAACTTCCTGAAGGACAACCCCGATCTCGCCAATGAGATCGAGAAGAAGATCAAGGAGAAGCTCGGCATCGGCGTGAAGCCCGCGGACCCGGCCGCCGAGCCCGGCCCGGACGCGGCGGGTGCCGCGCCCGCCGCGGAACCGGCGAAGCCCGCGGCGGCCCCGGCGGCCAAGTCCGGGTCGAAGGCGGCCAAGACCGCCGCGGCGAAGAGCTGATCCATGACACGGCGGACCGACTGGCAGGACGGCCCGGGCCGTCCGGAGCCCCCGGACCGTCCGGATCGCGGCGCCCCCTCCTCGTCGAGGGCCGAGCAGGGGACGCCGCTCGGCCCGGAGGAGCAGGCGCGGGCGATCTGCCTGCGCCTGCTCACCGGGACCCCGCGCACCCGTCAGCAGCTCGCGGACGCCCTGCGCACCCGCGGCATCCCCGATGAGGCGGCCGAGGAGGTGCTGTCCCGGTTCGAGGACGTCGGGCTCATCGATGACGCGGCGTTCGCGGAGGCCTGGGTGGAGTCCCGGCATCACAGCCGGGGCCTGGCCCGCCGCGCGCTCGCCCGGGAGCTGCGCACCAAGGGCGTCGACTCCGCGCTGATCGCCGATGCGGTGGGGCAGCTCGAGGCCGATCAGGAGGAGCGGACCGCCCGCGAGCTGGTCGAGCGCAAGCTGCGCACCACCCGCGGGCTCGACCGGGAGAAGCGGCTGCGCCGCCTCGCCGGAATGCTCGCCCGCAAGGGATATCCCGAGGGGGTGGCACTCCGGGTGGTGCGGCGCGCGCTGGAGGAGGAGGGCGAGGACCCGGAGCTGCTGGAGCACCATCTGCCCGACGTCTGACGCTCCGGCCGACATCGGGCCCTCCGGCCCATGTCCGACCGTCCGGGTCCCTCCGGTCGACGTCTGGTCGAAGCGGAACCTTCCCGCCCACGGGGTGCGGGCCGGAGAGGTCAGTGCACCGGGAGACCGGCCGCCCGCCAGGCCTGGAAGCCGCCGGTCAGATCGGTCGCCCGGGTCAGGCCCAGCTGCCGCAGCGAGACCGCCGCGAAGCTCGACGCATAGCCCTCGTTGCAGACCACCACCACCTGAAGGTCGTGGTGGGTGGCCTCGGGCAGCCGGTGGTCGCACTGCGGGTCGAGCCGCCACTCCAGCTCGTTCCGCTCGACGATCAGCGCGCCGGGGATGGTGCCGTCGCGCTCCCGCAGTGCCGCGTACCGGATGTCCACCAGCAGTCCGCCCGCGGACTGCACGGCGGCGGCCTCCTCGGGGCCGAGCCGGTCCAGCCCCTGGCGGGCCTCGGCCAGCAGCTCCTCCACGCTGCGCTTCGTCACGTGTGCCGTGCCCATCGCGTTACTCCCATTCCTGCGGCTGCTCGACCTGCTCCAGCCGCAGCACCTGGCCGGTGCGGCTGTAGCGCCGCATCAGCGGCAGCGGCGGATAGTAGGCGTGCACCGACACCGCATGCCGCTCCGGCGACGGGTTGATGACCTCGTGGACGTGGTGCGCACCGAAGGCCCGGCCGAGTCCGGCGGACAGCCGCCGTTCGCGGTCCACGCCCTCGGCCAGTTCGAGGGTCTTCCAGCCCTCGGTGGGCAGGCGGACGGCCAGCGACTGTTCGTTGAGCTCGCCGGCCGCCGTCACGAACGCCCCGTGCGAGCCGCCGTGGTCGTGCCAGCCGGTGCCGGTGCCGGGCGGCCAGGCGATCAGCCATGCCTCGCTGCCACCCGGGCCCTCCAGCCGCAGCCAGGTGCGGCCCTCGGGATCGAGCGGGAGCGACGCGACGAGTTCGGCGTCGGCGGCGGTCCGGCGGACGAAGTCCAGCAGATCGGCCGCGCTGGGCGGCGTGGCGGGACCGGCCGAGGGGCGCGCAGGGGAGAGAAGGGGTGCGTCAGACACGGAAACCGTCCTGGGTGATCGCGAAAGAGGCGCGGCCGGGCCGCGCGGGAGGAAAAGCGGATCAACAGGACGGACGACACACGCAGCCCGCGTAGCGGAGGAGGTCCAGATGGACCCTCCGCCAGAAGCGAGGCAGGCCGGTGTCAGTCACGCTCCGCAGTGAAGCATGAGCCGGACGGGGAGGTCAATCACACCGGGGGCGCTCCGGGACGGCCCACACACCGGCGTACGACGTCAGCGCCATGATGGGCGCGGGGGCGCGTGACGCACTCCTCACCACCGGCGTGCCGTGGCTTCCCCTCACTACCGGCGTGCCATGGCCTCCGCGTCCACGCCCCGGGCGGTGTCCCCGCCTCGCGCCGCGTCCGCGCACGCGTACAGCTCGGCGGGGCGTACCCCGGACAGCGCCGCGGCGAGATGGCCGTCCGGCCGCACCAGCAGCACGGTGTGGGCCGGAGCCCCCGGGTACTCCTCGGCGACCAGCAGTTCCGTGCGCATCGGCAGGGCCGAGACGGCCGCCGCCAGCCGGGGCATCAGCCCCGCGCGCATCCAGTGGCGGCGGTCCCACACCCCGGTGCCCGGGGCGACCAGCACCACCAGCAGCTCCCGGTCCAGCCGCTCCCACAGCCGCACCACCGCCCCGTCCGGCGCGGTCACGCGGACGTCGGCCACCGGCCCCCCGGTGGGCGTGCCCACCGTGACGGAGCCCTCCGGGGGCGCCGCGGGGGCCAGCGGGGAGCGGCCGTAGGCGGGGGGCGCGCCGAGGGGGCCATGGCCGAGGTGGCCGTCGGTGAGCAGCGCGTCATGGCCGCGGCTGCCCCCCGGCAGCACCGTGCGCCGTACCGCGCGCCACCCCCCGGCCGCCCGGACCAGCGGCAGCGCCTGGTCGGCGGTGCGCAGTCGCGCGGCGACGGCCGTCCGCCGCTCCGCCTGATAGCTGTCGAGCAGGGCGTCGGAGGCGCCGTGGTGCCAGGCGAGCGAGAGTTTCCAGGCGAGATTGCCGACGTCCCGCAGCCCTTCTTCGAGCCCCTGGGTGCCCAGGGCGCCGTGCAGATGGGCGGCGTCCCCGGCGAGGAAGGCGCGGCCCACGCGCCAGCGCCGGGCGAGCCGGTGGTGCACGGTGTGCACGCCGGTGTCCAGGAGCTCGTAGGGGATCGCGGTCTCCTCGCACCACCCCGCGAGGGTGTCGCGCACCCGGACCATGAGGGCGTCCGGGGTGACGAGGTCGCGGCCCGGCGGGAGCAGCCAGTCGATCCGCCAGACGCCGTGCGGCAGCGGACGGGCGGTCACCTCCGCGTCGATGCTGCGCCACGGCGGCGAGCGGTGCAGTACGGCCTCACCGGGCCAGGGGAGGTCGGCGCGCAGGGCGGCGACGGCGTGCCGTTCCACCGCCGTACGTCCGGGGAAGCGCACCCCCAGCTGCTTGCGGACGGTGGACCGGGGGCCGTCGCAGCCGACCAGGTGGCTGCCCCGCCACCAGGTGGCCTGGGCGCCCCGGGTCCGTACGCTCACCCCCCGCGCGTCCTGCTCCACGGTCTCGACGCGGGTGCCGGGGACGATCCGTACGAGGTCCTCGTCGCCGATGGCGGCCAGCGCCGCCCGCAGCGCCCGGGTCAGCTCGTGCTGCGGCAGATGCAGCGGGGAGGACACCGGTGCCTCGGGCTCGCCCTCCCGAGAGGATCCGTCCCGAGAGGATCCGTCCCGAGGGGATCCGTCGCGTGTGGCACCGTCCCGCCCGTCGCCGTCTTCGGTGGCCGCCGGGGGAGGGGCGCCGAAAAGCGGGCCGGGCACCAGGGGGACGTGCCGTACGAGCTGGCGGCGGCGCAGCGTGCGCCACCCCGTCCACGGCCGCGCCCCGGCCGTGGCCCGGCAGCCGAGCCGCTCCAGCAGGGCGGCGGTGTCCGGGCGCAGCACGACGGTGCGGGCCAGGCGCGGCTCGTCGCCCCCGGCGGTCTCGTCGAACAGCACGACGGGGACGTCCTGACGGGCGAGTGCGAGGGCCAGGGTGAGCCCGACCGGGCCCGCCCCGGCGACGATCACCGGGTCCACGGCGCGGTTCCCATGGCCCTGCGGGGCGTACGTGACGTACGGAAACTGGCAGTTGAAACCCGGTGAGCGATCACAGAAAGCATGCAACCGACTGCGAGTGCCCGCGTCAAGCGGCGACGGGCGGTGGCGCACGCGCCACCGCCCGTCAGGACCCGGTTGCCTCAGCCGGTCTTGCCGGCCGGCTGCTCCGGCGCGGGCTGGTCCACCGCGTCGAGCGCGTCGACGGCCGCGAGCGGCTGGGCGGCGTCCGCGACCGGGATGCCGGTCTTGGCGCGCCGGCCGCGCCGTTCGATCCAGGTGGCCAGCGAGGAGAGGGCCAGACACATCGCGATGTAGATGGTGCCCCCGACGATGATCACCGGGACGTACGGGTTGTCGTCGTTGACGACGATGTTCCCGGCGAGCTGCTGGAGCTGGAACAGCAGCTCCTGGTAGGTGATGACGTAGCCGAGCGAGGTGTCCTTCAGCGTCACCACGAGCTGGCTGATGATGGTCGGCAGCATCGCCCGGACGGCCTGCGGAATCAGGACCGTCGTCATGACCTGGGTCTTGCTCATGCCGAGGGCGTAGGCGGCCTCACGCTGCCCGCGGGGCACCGCGTTGATGCCCGCCCGCAGCACCTCGGCCTGCACCGAGCCGTTGTAGACGGTCAGCCCGACGACCAGCGCCCAGAAGCCGGTGCTGTCACCGGTGAGGCCCAGGTCGGAGCGGTAGGTGAGGAGGAGAACCCACAGCACGTAGATGGTGATCAGCAGCGGGATGGCCCGGAACAGCTCGATGAATCCGGTCGCGAGCCAGCGCACGGGCTGGTGGTCCGAGAGCCGGGCGACCGCGAGCAGGATGCCCAGGACCAGCGAGAGCACCGACGCCACGGCGAACACCTGGAGGGTGGTGAGCACGCCGTCGCGGATGCTGGTCCGCACGCCCGCGTTGTTGAAGATCTCCCACATCTCCGGCGCGAACTGGCCCTTCTCGTTCAGCCGCAGGACGGCGAAGACGATCAGGGCGAGGACGGCGAGGGTGCCGAGGACCGAGTAGACGCGGTTGCGGATACGGGCCTTGGGGCCGGGCGCGTCGTACAGGACGCTCGCGCTCATCGGGCCACCTCCAGACGGCTCTCCAGCAGTCGGAAGGCACCGCTGATGGTGAAGGTGATGACGAGGTAGCACAGGGCGACCCACAGGAAGATCCACCCGATTGGGAAGCCCTTGTCACTCAGCAGCTTCGAGACGTTGAACAGTTCGGTGTTGCTGAAGGCGCCCGCGATGGCCGAGTTCTTCGTCAGAGCGATGAAGATGCTGCTCATCGGAGGGATCACGGTCCGGGTGGCCTGCGGCAGGACTATCAGCCGCAGCGTCTGGGCGAAGGACATGCCCAGGCTGCGGGCGGCCTCCGCCTGGCCGAGCGGCACGGTGTTGATACCGGACCGCACGGCCTCGCAGACGAAGGTCGACGTGTAGCAGCCCAGCGCCACCATCGCGAGAACGAACGGACTCGTTCCCGGGAAGAAGATCTGCGGGACCACGAAGAAGGCGACCAGGAACAGCAGGGTCAGCGGAGTGTTGCGCAGCAGGGTGACCCACGCCGTGCCGAAGGCGCGCAGCGGCGGAATGGGGGACACCCGGAAGCCGGCCATGATGATGCCCAGGACGAGGGCGAGCGCCGCACTGGCCGCCGTGAGGGCGAGGGTTCCGAGAAAGCCCTCGCGGAACTGGGGCAAATGATCGAGGAGTACGTTCATCGATTCTCCGCGGTAGCGGTCGGGTCAGCGGCGTGCGGAGCGCACCGGCTTCACGGGTGAACGGGGGACCGGACCGCTCAGTAGCGGGGCAGCGGGGTCTTCGGCGCGACGTAGGAGGAGCCGGACTTGCCGAGCGTGCCGACGTACGCCTTCTTGTAGTCGCCGTTCTTGATGTGCTTCTCGAGCGAGTCGGTGATCGCGTCGCGCAGCACCTTGTCGTTCTTGTTCATCCCGACGCCGTACGGCTCCTCGGTGAACGGCTTCTCCACCAGCTTGAGCTTCGACGGCCGCTGGGCCGCGTAGCCCTTGAGGATCGCGTCGTCGGTGGTGACCGCGTCGACCTGGCCGTCGAGGAGCTGCTTGACGCAGAGCGAGTACTTGCTCAGCTCGGTGGTCTTGGCCCCGTACTTCGGCTTCTTGATCTCCTGGAGCGGAGTAGAGCCGACGATCGAGCAGATCTTCTTGCCCTTGACGCTGTCCGGGCCGGTGATGCCCTTCTCGTCCTTGCGGACCAGCAGGTCGGCACCGGCCTTGTAGTACGGGCCCGCGAAGCCGACCTGCTTCTTGCGCTCGTCGTTGATCGTGTAGGTGCCGACGTAGTAGTCGACCTGGCCCTTGGAGATGGAGGTCTCGCGGACGTTGGAGTCGACCGTCTTGAAGGTGATCTTGTCCGCGGAGAAGCCGAGGTCGGCCGCGACCATCTTGGCGATCTCGATGTCGAAGCCGGAGCGCTTGCCCTCGGTGTCCACGAAGCCCAGGAAGGGCTGGTCGGCCTTGGCGCCGATGACGATCTTGCCCCGCTTCTGCGCCGCCTTCAGGGTCGGCGAGTTCAGCTTCACGTCCTTGGCGACGGTGTACGAGCCCTCGTAGACCTCGCCGCCCTTCGGCTTGTCGCCTGCGGTGCCCTTCTCGCCGCCACAGGCGGTCGCGGTCGCCGCGAGAGCGAGTGCCACCGCTGCGGCCGCTGCCGTGTTACGCATCCTCATGGTGCTGCCCCATCCTTGGTTCCGTACGTCTTCGCGGACTTGGCGTCATCGCAAACTTGGGTGTGCGGTCGCGGGCTCAGTGGTGGAGGATCTTCGAGAGGAAGTCCTTGGCCCGGTCGCTGCGCGGATTGTTGAAGAACTGGTCCGGCTCGGCCTCTTCGACGATGCGGCCGTCGGCCATGAAGACCACGCGGTTCGCTGCGGAGCGCGCGAAGCCCATCTCGTGGGTGACGACGACCATCGTCATGCCGTCCCTGGCGAGCTGCTGCATGACCTCCAGCACCTCGTTGATCATCTCCGGGTCGAGCGCCGAGGTGGGCTCGTCGAAGAGCATCACCTTCGGGTCCATGGCCAGCGCGCGGGCGATGGCCACGCGCTGCTGCTGACCGCCGGAGAGCTGGGCGGGGTACTTGTCCGCCTGGGCGCCGACGCCCACCCGGTCGAGCAGCTTCCGGGCCTTGTCCTCGGCGGCCTTCTTGTCCGCCTTACGGACCTTGATCTGGCCCAGCACCACGTTTTCGAGCACCGTCTTGTGCGCGAAGAGGTTGAAGGACTGGAAGACCATGCCGACGTCCGCCCGCAGGCGGGCCAGCTCCCTGCCCTCCTGGGGCAGCGGCTTGCCGTCGATCGTGATGGATCCGGCGTCGATCGTCTCCAGCCGGTTGATCGTGCGGCACAGCGTGGACTTACCGGATCCCGACGGTCCGATGACGACGACCACCTCGCCGCGGGATATGGTCAGGTCGATGTCCTGGAGGACATGCAGCGCGCCAAAGTGCTTGTTGACTCCGGACAGCGCGACCAACGCGTTCGCCACCGGCGCGGCGTCCTTGGTCACCGATACTTCGCTCATTCGGCTTTCCGCTCCCGTCCTCCTTGGTTGGGAGGACATTAATGAGCAGCCACAATCAGCGTCATTACATCTGAGCGGAAATTGAGGATAACGATCTGGCTTCGGCCTGGCACTCTGTGTAAAGGTCCTCAGGGGTGTCGTACCGGCTGCATAACGGAAACCTTCCTGTGACTGTATGCGTCTTGACGCATGCGCGTGTATCGGAGTGGATTCCTTGGGGCCGTGTCTTCGGTCACGTTTCGGGGCCGCGCGGGCACAAGGCACGCACCCATGAGAGGGAAAGTGGAGGAGGGGCCGGTGAGGCTGCTGCTCGTCGAGGATGACAACCATGTGGCCGCGGCCCTGACCGCGGTGCTGTCCCGGCACGGCTTCGACATCACCCACGCCCGCGGCGGCGAGGAGGCGCTGAAGGCGCTGCTGCCCGGTGCGGGCGCGCCCTTCGGCGTCGTACTCCTCGACCTCGGACTGCCGGACCAGGACGGCTTCGAGGTGTGCGGCCGGATCCGCAAGCTCACCGCGACGCCCGTGATCATGGTGACCGCGCGCTCCGACGTGCGGTCCCGCATACACGGGCTCAACCTCGGCGCCGACGACTACGTGGTCAAGCCGTACGACACCATGGAGCTGCTCGCCCGCATCCACGCCGTCAGCAGGCGTACCCTCCCCTCCGACTCCGGTGCCGGGGCCGGTACGGAGGAGAGCGGGGAGGGCCCGCAGCCGCCGCTGCGGCTCGGCCCGGTCACCATCGAGCTGCTCACCCGCCAGGTCTCGGTCGACGGCACGACGGTCTCGCTCACCCGCAAGGAGTTCGACCTGCTCGCGCTGCTGGCCCAGCGCCCCGGCGTGGTCTTCCGCCGTGAGCAGATCATCAGCGAGGTGTGGCGCACCAGCTGGGAGGGAACCGGACGCACCCTGGAGGTGCACATCGCCTCGCTCCGCTCCAAGCTGCACATGCCCGCCCTGATCGAGACGGTCCGCGGCGTGGGCTACCGTCTCGTCGCCCCGGCCGGCTGAGCGGCCAGGGCTGCCCGCGTGCGCACTCGTCTCCTCCCGCTGCTGATCGTCCTCATGGCGGGCGTCCTGCTCGCCCTCGGCTTCCCGCTCGCCATGAGCCTGGCCGCCCGCGAGCAGCAGCGCGTGGTCGTCGACCGGATCGACGACACCGCCCGCTTCGCCGCGCTCGCCCAGTTCGTCACCGCCGGGCCGACGGCCGTGATGGGCGCGAAGGGGGACAAGGGGGGCGAGGGCAATGAACGGCTCAATACGCTGAGCTCGGAACTCGCCCGCTACCACGATCTGTACGGCATCCGGGCCGGGGTGTTCTTCCGGGACGGCCTGCGGATGGCCAAGGCGCCCGCCGACTGGCGGCTGCCCCGGGACGGGAACGGCGCCGAGGCCTTCGACGAGGCCCTGGCCGGGCGCCGCAGCCACGATCCGCCGCAGGTGTGGCCGTGGCAGCGGGGCAGGCTCACCGTCGCGTCCCCCGTCGTACGGGACGGGGACGTGGTGGCCGTCGTCGTGACCGACTCGCCCACCGGCCGGATGCGCTCGCGCATCCTCCACGGCTGGCTGGTCATCGGGGGCGGGGAGTGCGCCGCGATGCTGCTCGCGGTGGGGGCCGCGTTCCGCCTGACCGGCTGGGTGCTGCGGCCCGTACGCATCCTGGACACCGCCACGCACGACATCGCGACCGGGCGCATGCAGTCGCGGGTCGCGGCCGCCTCGGGCCCGCCGGAACTGCGGCGGCTGGCCCGCTCGTTCAACGAGATGGCCGACAACGTCGAGGAAGTCCTGGAACAGCAGCGGGCCTTCGTCGCCGACGCCTCCCACCAGCTGCGCAACCCGCTCTCCGCGCTGCTGCTGCGCATCGAGCTGCTGGGTCTCGAGCTGCCCGACGGCCATGAGGAGATCGCCTCGGTGCGCACCGAGGGCAAACGCCTGGCCCGCGTCCTGGACGACCTCCTCGACCTCGCCCTGGCCGAGCACACGGCGGCCGACCTGCGTCTCACCGACATCGCCGAACTGGCCGCCGACCGGGTGGACGCCTGGCTTCCGGTCGCCGGGCGCGAGGAGGTCGGTCTCGCCTACACGGGCCCCTCGGCCATCACCGGCTGGGCCGACCCGGTGGCCCTGTCCAGCGCTCTGGACGCGGTCGTCGACAACGCGCTCAAGTTCACGCCCCAGGGGTCGCACGTGGAGGTCTCGGCGCGGGCCGAGGGCGAGTCCATCGCCCTGACCGTCGCCGACGGCGGTCCCGGCCTCACCGAGGACGAGCTGGCCCGGATCGGCGACCGCTTCTGGCGCAGCAACCGGCACCAGAACGTCTCGGGTTCCGGACTGGGCCTGTCCATCTCCCGTGCGCTGCTCACGGCGGGCGGCGCCACCATCGCCTACGCGCCCAACGAGCCCCGCGGACTGCGCGTCACCATCACCGTGCCGCGCAGCAAGCCGCAGTGAGATGCGCTGCTGTCAGGGGCGTCACGGCTTCTCCGAGCGGTAATAGCGCGCGGCGCCCTTGTGCAGCGGCAGCGGATCGGTGAATACGGCCGTCCGCAGGTCCACTTTCTGCGCGGCGTGCACCTTCGCTCCGATGCGGTCCCGGTTCTCTATCACCGTGCGGGTGACGCCCTTCGCCAGCTCAGGGTCCACCCGATCCGTGGTGACCAGGAGATTCGGTACCGCGATCGTTTTGACGTCGTCCGGCTGACGTATCTCCTGATACGCGTCGGCGGGCACGGTCGCCGCCCGGTAGTAGCGCGTCACCCCGCCCTGCCGGTGCAGCGGGCCGGTGAGGTCGCCGAGCTGGACGAGCCGGATCGGATACATCTGGGCCAGGGTGCGCACCGCGGTGGTCGGCAGACCGCCCGACCAGAAGAAGGCGTCCAGCTTCCCCTTCCGCAGCAGCTCCGGCATCGTGTCGATACCGGAGCGCACGGCCGTGATGTCCTTGTCGAAGTCGAGCCCGGCGGCCTTGATCAGCCCCCGCGTGATCAGCTGTACGCCCGAGCCGTCGTCCCCGACGCCGACCCGCAGCCCCCGCAGATCCCGCGCCGAGCGCACCTTCGAGCCGCGCGGCACGATCAGCTGCATGTAGTCGTCGTACAGCCGCGCGCAGGCACGCAGCCGCCCGGCGTCCCGGCCGTGGTAGGCGGCGACGGCGTCGGTTGCGGCGATGGCGAAGGTGGCCCGGCCGCGGGCCAGCCGCTCCACGTTGTCGGGCGACCCCCGGGTCTCCAGGAGCGTGACGTCCACATCGGGCAGGTCCCGCGACAGGTCCCGCTTCAGCATCTCGCCGTAGGTCTGGTAGACGCCGGTGGACACCCCCGTCGCGAAGGTCACCTTCCCCTCGGGCTTCTCCCCGCCGCCGACCGGCAGGAGCCACCACAGCAGCAGCGCGAGGACGACCACGCCCGCCGCGGCGGACTGCAGGGCGCGGCGCCGGTCCGGGCGCGGAAGAGTGACGGCCATGGGCAGGATCCTGCCAGCCCCCGCCGCGGGAAGGGAGGGGCGGGGGAGCGGGACGAGCACGTACCCTGGTCGATTGAGATGAGTGCGAAGACTTACGAGGTGCGCACCTACGGGTGCCAGATGAACGTCCACGACTCCGAGCGCCTGTCCGGCCTGCTGGAAGGCGCCGGTTACGTCCGTGCGCCCGAAGGCACCGGTGAGGGCGAAGCCGACATCGTCGTCTTCAACACCTGCGCGGTGCGGGAGAACGCCGACAACCGGCTGTACGGCAATCTCGGCCGGCTCGCACCGATCAAGGCGCGGCGCCCGGGCATGCAGATCGCCGTGGGCGGATGCCTGGCCCAGAAGGACCGCGACACCATCGTCAAGAAGGCCCCCTGGGTCGACGTCGTCTTCGGCACCCACAACATCGGCAGCCTGCCGGTGCTGCTGGAGCGCGCCCGGGTCCAGGAAGAGGCCCAGGTCGAGATCGCCGAGTCGCTCGAAGCCTTCCCCTCCACCCTCCCGACCCGGCGCGAGTCCGCGTACGCCGCGTGGGTCTCCATCTCCGTCGGCTGCAACAACACGTGCACGTTCTGCATCGTCCCGGCGCTGCGCGGCAAGGAGAAGGACCGCCGCCCGGGCGACATCCTCGCCGAGGTGGAGGCGCTGGTCGCCGAGGGTGTCACCGAGATCACCCTGCTCGGCCAGAACGTGAACGCGTACGGCTCCGACATCGGCGACCGCGAGGCGTTCAGCAAGCTGCTCCGCGCCTGCGGAAACGTGGAGGGGCTGGAGCGGGTCCGGTTCACCTCGCCGCATCCGCGCGACTTCACGGACGACGTCATCGCCGCCATGGCGGAGACGGAGAACGTGATGCCGCAGCTGCACATGCCGCTCCAGTCCGGTTCGGACACCGTGCTGAAGGCGATGCGCCGCTCGTACCGGCAGGAGCGCTACCTCGGCATCATCGAGAAGGTGCGCGCCGCGATGCCGGACGCCGCCATCTCGACCGACATCATCGTCGGCTTCCCCGGCGAGACGGACGAGGACTTCGAGCAGACGCTGCACGTGGTGCGCGAGGCGCGGTTCGCCCAGGCGTTCACCTTCCAGTACTCCAAGCGGCCCGGGACGCCCGCCGCCGAGATGGACGGGCAGCTGCCGAAGGCGGTCGTCCAGGAGCGGTACGAGCGGCTGGTCGCCCTCCAGGAGGAGATCTCCTGGGAGGAGAACAAGAAGCAGGTGGGCCGGACGCTCGAGGTGCTGGTCGCCGAGGGCGAGGGCCGCAAGGACGACGCCACCCGGCGGCTGTCCGGCCGCGCCCCCGACAACCGTCTGGTGCACTTCACCCGGCCCGACGAGCCGGTGCGCCCCGGTGACGTCGTCACCGTCGACGTCACCTACGCCGCGCCGCACCACCTGCTGGCCGAGGGCCCGGCCCGGGGCGTCCGGCGTACGCGCGCGGGCGACGCGTGGGAGCGGCGGAACGCGGCCGAGGAGAAGAAGCCTGCGGGCGTGATGCTCGGGCTGCCCACCATCGGCGCCCCGGCTCCGGCCCCTGCCCCGGCTTCCGCGACGGGCTGCGGCTGCGACTGACCGACCGCGACCGTGGGGTCCGGCCCGCCGGATAGGCTGGCGATCATGCTGATCGCCGCCGCCGTCTGTCCTTGTCCGCCGCTGCTGGTGCCCGAGGTGGCCGCCGGAGCGGCCCCCGAGCTCGACGCGCTGCGCGCGGCATGCCTGGACGCGATCGCGGCGCTGGCGGCGGCCCGGCCCGAGCGGCTGATCGTGGCCGGTCCGGCGGAGCCCCCGGGGCGAGGACCGCATCCGCAGGGCGCGACCGGATCGTTCCGCGGCTTCGGCGTGGACGTGGAGGTACGGCTCGGGAGCGCGGCGCCGGTGGCCGCTGAAGGCGGCGCCGGGGACTGGGCGGCCGGGGACAGCGAGGACTGGGGCGGCGAGGCCGGGGGCGGCGTCAGGGGCAGCGAGGCCGCGGGCGGGGTGCCCGGGCGGCCGCTGCCGCCGTCGCTGGCGGTCGGCGCCTGGCTGCTGGAGCGCGCGGGGTGGGACGTGGCGCCCGTCGAGGGGCTGGGCGTGGGGGAACCTCTCGCGGCCGAGCGGTGTATCCATGTCGGAAGGAAGCTCGCCGCGTCGGCGGAGCGGGTCGCGCTGCTGGTGATGGGCGACGGCAGCGCGTGCCGGACACTGAAGGCGCCGGGCTATCTCGACGAGCGCGCCGCCGGGTTCGACGCCGAGGTGGCGCGGGCGTTGGCGTCGGCCGACACCGCGGCCCTCGCCGCGCTCGACGAGACGCTGGCCTACGAGCTGAAGGCGGCGGGCCGCGCCCCGCTCCAGGTGCTCGCGGGGGCGGGCGAAGGGGCGGGGCTGAAGGGGGAGTTGCGGTATGACGAGGCGCCATACGGCGTGGGGTATTTCGTGGCCCGCTGGGCGTAGGGCGGGCATCGCCCACTACGGGCGCCGGACGACGGCGTCCCGGGGCGAGCTGCCGCCGGAGCGGCACGGCACGCTGCCGCGTGGGGTACGGCGGCTCGGGTCAGGGCTCGGAGTACGGGCGCAGGGCCGCCGCGGCCGCGAGGCATCGGCTTCGCGGCCGCGTACCGGCGGGGGTCAGGCGCTTTCGCCGCCTTGGTCCTTGCGCTCGCTCCCGCTGCGGTCCTCGTTGCGGTCCTCGTTCCGGTGGGAGAAGCGGTTGAGGGCGTCCTTCGCCTTGCCCGTGCCGGTCTCGATCTTTGCGCTGTACTTGCCCTTGGTCCTGGTGTCGACCGTCTTGGCGGCCTTGTCGAGACCCCGCTCGATCCTGGCC
The DNA here is from genome assembly GCF_052851135.1 of Streptomyces sp. BRA346. NCBI lineage: Bacteria > Bacillati > Actinomycetota > Actinomycetes > Kitasatosporales > Streptomycetaceae > Streptomyces > Streptomyces sp. BRA346. Next base: position 42,873 of record NZ_JAIWIH010000014.1, read on the forward strand.
TCGTGCTGCTGCGCGAAGTTGCCTGCCCGGTCCTTCATGACACCGGCCTTGGCCTTGAGATTGTCCAGCAGGCCCATGGGCCACCTTCCCTCATCGGATCCCTTATGTGCGGGCGCCCTCACCGGCCTCGCTGTCGGCCGTCCCGGCCGCGGACTGCTGCTTCGGGATCGCCGCCGCCCCCTCGCCCGCCGCGGGTTCCTCCTCGCTCCGCTCCGGCTCCGCCTCGGCGGGGACCTCGGGGGCCGGTGCCGCCGTCACGGTGTCGGCCGCGGACTGCTCGGAGGGCGCCTCTGCGGACGAACGGCTCTCCTCCTTCGACACCCGACGAAACCTGGAAAACACGCCCATATCTACTCCATAGCCTACTCGTGTGGGCGAAATCCCGTGCCGCTCGGAGCGTCCCATTGCGCCGCTCGCGGGGGCCGGTTTCCCGAACCGGTCCTCGGAACCTCGCAACAGGCAACGACCGCGGCCGTCCCCCGTCACGTCGCTCGTTCGAGGAGGCCCTCCGGGGTTTGCGAGACTGGGCGGGTGAATACAGCAGGCCATCCGCCGCGAGTCATCGCCGTCGTCGGCCCCACCGCGGCCGGTAAGTCCGATCTGGGTGTCGCCCTCGCCCGGCACCTCGACGGCGAGGTCGTCAACGCCGACTCCATGCAGCTCTACCGGGGCATGGACATCGGCACCGCCAAACTGACGGAGGAGGAGCGGCAGGGCGTGCCGCACCGTCTGCTCGACATCTGGGACGTCACGCAGACGGCCAGCGTCGCCGAATACCAGCGACTGGCCCGCGCCGAGATGGACCGACTGCTCGCCGAGGGCCGTACGCCGGTCCTGGTCGGCGGCTCGGGCCTGTACATCCGCGGGGCCATCGACGCGCTCGACTTCCCGGGCACCGACCCCGCCGTGCGGGCCAGGCTCGAGGCCGAGCTGGAGGAGCTGGGCCCGGGCGCCCTGCACGCCCGGCTGGCGGCCGCCGACCCCGAGGCGGGCCGGGCGATCCTGCCCAGCAACGGCCGGCGCGTGGTGCGGGCGCTGGAGGTCATCGAGATCACCGGTCGTCCCTTCACCGCCAACCTCCCCGGCCACGAGGCCGTCTACGACACCCTCCAGATCGGGGTGGACGTCGAGCGGCCCGAGCTGGACGAGCGGATCACCGTGCGCGTGGACCGGATGTGGGAGGCCGGGCTGGTGGACGAGGTCGGCAGGCTCGAAGCGGCCGGACTGCGGGAGGGGCGTACCGCCTCCCGGGCCCTCGGCTACCAGCAGGTGCTCGCCGCCCTCGCCGGAGCGTGCACGGAGGACGAGGCACGGGCCGAGACCGTGCGCGCCACCAAGCGGTTCGCGCGCCGCCAGGACTCCTGGTTCCGCCGCGATCCGAGGGTCCACTGGCTCAGCGGAGCGACCGCGGACCGAGGAGAACTCCTGGCGAACGCGCTCTCGTTGGCTGAACGGGCGGTCACAGCCTGATCACGTGATGGCATCGGGACGCTCCGCTCGTCATGGAGGCCCCCGCGGGCATGCCATCATCAAGCTCCGATCGTGCCGTGGTGTCTGGAGTGGGGAGGGCGTGTGGCGATGGAGGCCGGCCCTCGCAACGCATCGCAGCAAGCAGCGCGGGACTCGCCGCAGGGCGATCTCGGGCCGCTGACCCCGGACGGCCCCGACGAGACCCCCGCGCTCCCCGAGCTGGGCGGCCCGGCTCTCGACGAGGCGGGGGAGCCGGGTGAGCCGGGCTCCGGGGAGTCCTTCCGTGAGCTGCGCCCGCCGCGTCGCCTGCGGATCTGGCAGGTCGCGCCGATCGTCGGCCTCGCCATCCTCGGCTCGCTGATGTTCGCCTTCCCGCTCGCCTTCGAGTTCGGCGACGGAGGCGCGGTCGTGGCCATGCTGGGCCTGCTGCTCAGCTGCTGCGCGGCGGGCTGGGGCCTGATGGCCGCCCGCCGGGTGGGCTACACCTGGCCCGGCCTGCCGCCCCGGGGCTCCGGTCGCCGCCCTGACTGGCGCTTCGTGGTGCTCTACGTGGTGATCGTGGTGCTGCTCGCGGCCCTCACCTTCTGGCGCGTGGCCCGCCTGCGCTAGGGCCTGTCCGGTCAGGGCGACGGCCCGCGCGGCGCCCCGTAGGATCGAGGGATGAGCAACGCGCCCCGGCTGCGGTTCCTGAAGGGCCACGGCACTGAGAACGACTTCGTCATCGTCCCGGACCTGGACGGTCGGCTGGAGCTGTCCGCGGCCGCCGTCGCCCGGATCTGCGACCGCCGCGCCGGTGTCGGCGGTGACGGGCTGATCCGCGTCGTACGGGCGTCGGCGCACCCCGAGGCGCGGGCCATGGCCGCCGAGGCCGAGTGGTTCATGGACTACCGCAACAGCGACGGCAGCGTCGCCGAGATGTGCGGGAACGGCGTCCGGGTGTTCGCCCGGTACCTCCAGCGGGAGGGGCTCGCCGAGGAGGGCGACCTGACGATCGCGACCCGGGCGGGACTGCGGCACATCCACATCGCCAAGGCCGCCCCGGAGGGCGCCCCGGACAGCGGCGCGGTCACCGTCGGCATGGGCAAGGCCGTGCTGCCCGAGCCCGGCCCCGACGGCGGTATCACCGTCGCGGTCGGCGACCGGACCTGGTCCGCCCGCAACATCAACATGGGCAACCCGCACGCGGTCGCCTTCGTCGACGACCTCGACCAGGCCGGGACCCTGTTCACGGCTCCCGCCGTTCACCCCGCCTCCGCGTACCCGGACGGCACCAACGTCGAGTTCGTCGTCGACCGCGGCCCGCAGCACGTCGCGATGCGCGTGCACGAGCGCGGCTCCGGCGAGACCCGTTCCTGCGGCACCGGCGCCTGCGCCGTCATGGTGGCCGCCGCGCGCCGCGACGGCGCCGATCCGGGCGTCACCGGGCGCCCCGTCACATACACGGTGGACGTACCCGGTGGGCGACTTGTGATCAGCGAGCGGCCTGACGGTACGGTGGAGATGACGGGCCCTGCCGTGATCGTCGCCGAGGGGGAGCTGGATCCCATGTGGCTGGATGCGGCGCTCGACTGACTCGTCCCTCTCATGGGTGATCCGTTTCACTCTGGGCGAGAGCCGGTCGGCCGTGCGTGGTGGGCTCGATAGCATCAAGCACCGGCCCCGGGGGAGTGCCCACGCCGGTTGACGCTCGACGCCGCCGGAGGTGCCCATGAGCGCAGAGGCCCCAGATCAAGCCGCTCTCGGCCGCAGGCGCGGCCTCCCCCGCATCGATCTGCGCAATATCCGCAGATTCGGCCGGGCCGCGCTGCTGGGACCGGCATCCCGGGACCGGCTGCCGGACGCGATCGAACACGTCGCGAAGGTGCACCGCGCGTACCACCCGGGCGCCGATCTGGACGTGCTGCGCAAGGCGTACGTCCTCGCCGAGTCCTCCCACCGCGGCCAGATGCGCAAGAGCGGTGAGCCGTACATCACCCATCCGCTGGCCGTCACGCTCATCCTCGCCGAACTGGGCGCCGAGACCACCACTTTGACGGCGTCCCTTCTCCACGACACGGTCGAGGACACCGAGGTGACGCTCGACCAGGTGGGGGAGCAGTTCGGCGAGGAGGTGCGCTATCTCGTCGACGGCGTCACCAAGTTGGAGAAGGTCGACTACGGTGCGGCGGCCGAGCCCGAGACGTTCCGCAAGATGCTCGTCGCCACCGGCAACGACGTCCGGGTGATGTCGATCAAGCTCGCCGACCGGCTGCACAACATGCGCACCCTCGGCGTGATGCGCCCCGAGAAACAGGCCCGCATCGCCAAGGTCACCCGCGACGTGCTGATCCCGCTGGCCGAACGGCTCGGCGTGCAGGCGCTCAAGACCGAGCTGGAGGACCTGGTCTTCGCGATCCTCCACCCCGAGGAGTACGCCCGCACCCGGGAGCTGCTCCAGTCCCACGCGGAGCGCCCCGACCCGCTCGCACGCGCCGCCGAGGACGTACGGGCCGTGCTCCAGGAGGCGGGCATCACCGCCGAAGTCCTGGTCCGCCCACGGCACTTCGTCTCGGTCCACCGCGTCGGGATCAAGCGCGGCGAGCTGACCGGGTCCGACCTCGGGCGGCTTCTGGTCCTCGTCGCCGACGACGCGGACTGCTACGCGGTCCTCGGCGAGCTGCACACCTGTTTCACCCCGGTGATCTCGGAGTTCAAGGACTTCATCGCCGTCCCCAAGTTCAACCTCTACCAGTCGCTGCACACGGCCGTGGCCGGGCGCAGCGGCGAGGTCGCCGAAGTCCTCATCCGCACCCACCAGATGCACCGGGTCGCCGAGGCCGGGGTGATCGCCCTCGGCAATCCGTACGCCCCGACCGAGGCGGCCGCTGCTCCCGAGGGCGAGCGGGCCGACCCGACCCGCCCCGGCTGGCTGTCCCGGCTGCTCGAATGGCAGAGCGCCACCCCCGACCCCGACATCTTCTGGACCGCGCTGCGCGACGACCTCGCCCAGGACCGGGAGATCACGGTCTTCCGGTCCGACGGCGGCACCCTGGGCCTGCCCGCGGGCGCGAGCTGTGTGGACGCCGCGTACGCCCAGTACGGCGAGGACGCCCACTCCTGTATCGGGGCCAGGGTCAACGGGCGGATCGCGACGCTCAGCACCGTGCTGCGCGACGGCGACACCCTTCAACTGCTGATGGCGGGTGACGCGGCCTCGTCCGGGCCCTCGCCGGAATGGCTCGACCACGCCCGTACCCCGGCCGCGCGCATCGCCATCAACCGCTGGCTGGCCGCCCATCCCGCCGACCCGGCGCACGAGCCGCCGCAGGGCGAGGCGCCCGGCGCCGAGCATCTGCACGCCCCCGTGGAGCCGGAGGAGACCGAGCTGGAAGGGGCGGATCCGCAAGGGGCCGATCCGGAGGAGGTCGATCCGGAGGGAGTCGGGGAAGACGCCGGGGACGTGCTCCCCGGGGCCCCCGCGGGCCGCCCGGAGGCGGGCATCGTCGTCGACCTGCCCGGTGTGATCGTACGGCTGGCCCGGTGCTGCACCCCCGTACCGCCGGATGCCATCACCGGCTTCGCGGTGCGCGGCGGCGCCGTCACCGTCCACCGCGAGCGGTGCCCCGCCGTGGCGCGGATGACCGCCGCCGGGCGTGCCCGGGTCGGGGTGCGCTGGTCGGAGGGGGACGATGGGGACGGGGGCGACTACCGGGTCACCCTCTTCGCGGAGGCGTTCAGCAGGCCCCATCTGCTCGCGGACCTCACCGAGGCCATCGCCGCGGAGGGCGCCGAGGTGGTCGCCGCCGCCGTCGAACCGCCGCGTGAGCAGCGGGTTCGCCATACGTACACGCTCCAGCTGTCCGATGCGGGCCGACTGCCGACGCTGATGCGGGCCATGCGCGACGTGCCCGGCGTCTACGACGTGACCCGGGAGGGGCGCAGGGTGGCGACTGCCCGTTCCTGAACTCCTTCGGGTGGATCGGGCCCGGGTGGGACTGCGTCCCCGCCCGGGCGCTGATAGCCGTAAGGCATGACGCAATCTCCGGGCCCCCGCCCCGGCCCCGTTCCGCGGTCGGCCGGTCCACTTCCGCGGATGGCCGGTCCCCTTCCTCGGATGGGGCGCCGCAGGACCGCCCTCGTGGGCGTTGCCCTGGCCGCCGTTCTCGCCTCGGTCGGCCCGTCCTCCGCCGCCGGACCGGTGACCCCCGCGGGCCCGCGCCCGCTCGGCATCGGCGACCCGCTCTACCCGCGGCTCGGCAACCCCGGCTACGACGTCACGGCGTACGACATCACCCTGGACTACCGCCGCGCGGACCGGCCGCTGGACGCCGTCACGACCATCGACGCCCGTGCCACCGCCGGATTACGCGCCCTCAACCTGGACTTCACCCAGGGCACCGTGCGCTCGGTACGGGTCGACGGCGCGGCCGCCGCGTTCGCCACCGCGGGCGAGGACCTGGTCATCACCCCGCGCACCAGGATCGAGCGGGGCGCGGACTTCCGGGTCACCGTCCGGCACACCAGCGACCCGGGGGACGGCGCGAGCGGCGGCTGGGTCCGCACCCGGGACGGCCTTGCCATGGCCAATCAGGCCGACGCCGCCCACCGGGTCTTCCCGTGCAACGACCATCCGTCCGACAAGGCGCGCTTCACCTTCCGGGTCACCGCGCCGAAGAACCTCACGGTCGTCGCGGGCGGTCTTCTGACCGGGCGCGTCCGCGAGGGGGCGCGCACCACCTGGTCGTACCGCCTCGCCCACCCCATGGCCACCGAGCTGGCCCAGGTTTCCATCGGCAGGTCCGCCGTGCTCCACCGCACCGGCCCGCACGGGCTGCCGGTGCGCGACGTGGTGCCCGCCGCGGACCGCACGAAGCTCGAGAAGTGGCTCGCGCGCACCCCGGGGCAGCTGAGCTGGATGGAGAAGAAGGTCGGCCCGTACCCGTTCGAGGACTACGGAGTGCTGATCTCCCAGGCCACCACGGGCTTCGAGCTGGAGACCCAGACGCTCTCGCTCTTCGAACGGGGCCTCTTCACCGGTGACGAGTTCCCGCGCTGGTACGTGGAGTCGATCATGCTGCACGAACTGGCGCACCAGTGGTTCGGCGACAGCGTCAGCCCGCGCCGCTGGTCCGATCTGTGGCTCAACGAAGGCCATGCCACCTGGTACGAGGCGCTGTACGCGGACCAGTACGGCAAGGAGAGCCTGGAGCGCCGGATGCGGCTGGCCTATGAGCAGTCCGACGTCTGGCGCGCCGCCGGAGGGCCGCCCGCCGCGCCCCGGCCCGCCGAACCGGGCAAGCAGATCGGGCTCTTCCGCCCGATCGTCTACGACGGCAGCGCCCTGGTCCTGTACGCGCTGCGGCAGCGGATCGGCCGCGCGGCCTTCGAGCGGCTGGAACGGCAGTGGGTGGTCCGCCACCGGGACGGGGTGGCCTCGACGGCCGACTTCGTCCGTCTCGCGTCGGAGGTGGCGGGCAAGGATCTGAACGGCTTCCTGCGCCCTTGGCTGTACGGCAAGAAGACGCCGACGATGCCCGGGCACCCCGACTGGAAGCCCGCCCCGAAGCCGGACGCGAAACCGGAGGCCAAGCCGGGTGCCAAGCCGAGCGCGAAGCCGGGCGCGCAGCCGGGGGCCAAGCCCGCGGCCCGCTCCACCCCGCACGGACCAACGGCGCGCCATACCGTGAAACCCGAGTGACGGCCCCGCCGCCGCGTGCGACCATCGAGGGGTCGGCGTCGCGGCCGGAGCGGTGGGGAATCCCACGGGCCGGTCGTACGTTGTCGACAGTGACGATGTCTCTCGACGTAAGGATTCCTTTGACCCACTCCTCTTCCCTTCCGCAGGACCGGCAGCGCCTCGCCGAGAGCCTTCGGGCCGACGCCCTGATGGAAGAGGACGTCGCCTGGAGTCACGAGATCGACGGGGAGCGTGACGGCGACCAGTACGACCGCTCGGACCGTGCCGCGCTACGGCGTGTGGCGGGACTCTCCACCGAGCTCGAGGACGTCACCGAGGTCGAGTACCGGCAGCTGCGCCTGGAGCGCGTGGTGCTGGTCGGCGTCTGGACGTCCGGTACGGCGCAGGACGCGGACAACTCCCTCGCCGAGCTGGCCGCGCTCGCGGAGACCGCGGGCGCCGTAGTGCTCGACGGCGTGATCCAGCGCCGCAACAAGCCGGACCCCGCGACATACATCGGCTCCGGCAAGGCCGAGGAACTGCGCGATATCGTGATCGAGTCCGGTGCCGACACCGTCGTGTGCGACGGTGAGCTGAGCCCCGGCCAGCTGATCCATCTCGAGGACGTCGTCAAGGTCAAGGTGGTCGACCGCACCGCCCTGATCCTCGACATCTTCGCCCAGCACGCCAAGTCCCGCGAGGGCAAGGCGCAGGTCTCGCTCGCGCAGATGCAGTACATGCTGCCGCGGCTGCGCGGCTGGGGTCAGTCGCTGTCCCGGCAGATGGGTGGCGGTGGCTCCGGATCGTCGGGCGGCGGCATGGCCACCCGTGGTCCCGGTGAGACCAAGATCGAGACGGACCGGCGCCGCATTCGCGAGAAGATGGCGAAGATGCGCCGCGAGATCGCCGAGATGAAGACCGGCCGCGACATCAAGCGGCAGGAGCGCCGGCGTCACAAGGTCCCGTCGGTCGCCATCGCCGGATACACCAACGCGGGCAAGTCCTCGCTGCTCAACCGGCTCACCGGCGCGGGCGTGCTGGTGGAGAACGCGCTGTTCGCCACCCTGGACCCGACCGTGCGCCGGGCCGAGACGCCCAGCGGGCGGCTGTACACGCTGGCGGACACCGTCGGCTTCGTCCGCCATCTGCCGCACCACCTGGTCGAGGCGTTCCGTTCCACCATGGAGGAGGTCGGCGACGCCGATCTGATCCTCCATGTGGTGGACGGCTCGCATCCGGCACCGGAGGAGCAGCTGGCCGCGGTGCGCGAGGTGATCCGTGAGGTGGGCGCGGTCGACGTGCCCGAGATCGTGGTCATCAACAAGGCGGACAAGGCCGATCCGCTCGTGCTCCAGCGGCTGCTGCGCATGGAGCGAAGCGCGATGGCCGTATCGGCCCGCTCCGGGCAGGGCATCGACGAACTGCTCGGGGTGATCGATCACGAGCTGCCCCGGCCGCAGGTCGAGATCGAGGCCCTGGTGCCGTACACCGAGGGCAAGCTGGTCTCGCGTACGCACGCCGACGGCGAGGTGATCTCCGAGGAGCACACCCCGGAGGGCACGCTGCTCAAGGCACGGGTGCACGAGGAGCTGGCCGCCGAGCTGCGCCGGTTCGTACCGGCCGCGGCAGGCGCGCGGCAGTAGAGCACCGAACCGCTCACGGCGAAGGCCCGCCCCCTCCATTCCGGGGGCGGGCCTTCGCCGTTGCTGACCGCGGGTGACTACTGACCCGCGAACTTCTTGCTGACCGCGTTGTAGACGCCCTTGGCCTCGGGGCCCAGATGGGGGCCCGCCAGCCAGGTGGCGTTGGACGGGCCTATCGAGGTGTTGGACACCAGCGAGGGCTTGCCGTCCGCACCGTTCGCGACCCAGCCGCCGCCGGACGAACCGGCGGTCATCGTGCAGCCGATGCGGTACATGGTCGGCTGCTTGGCCTCCAGCGACAGCCTGCCCGGCTTGTCGGCGCACTGGTTCATCTTCTGGCCGTCGAACGGCGGAGCCGCCGGGTAGCCGGTGGCCGTGATCTCGTCGATGGACTTCACAGCCGGTGCGTTGAAGTCGACCGGCAGCGCGCCGCCAACCGTCTCCTCCAACGACTTGCCGCCGCTGACCTCAGGCTTCACATGCATGACCGCGAAGTCGTACGGTGCGCCCTTGCCGCCGGTGGCCGCACCGCTGTCGATCCACTGGGACGAGGTCTGCGCCCAGTCGGCCCACCAGACGCCCTTGGGGGCGAGCTCTTCCCGGGTGGCGTTCTCCAACTCGGCCGCCGACTTGCCGGAGTCGTTGTACGAGGGCACGAACATCAGGTTCTTGTACCAGCCGCCGCCCTTGCCCGCGTGGACGCAGTGGCCCGCGGTCCAGACCATGTTGGACTTGCCGGGGTGGGCGGGGTCCTCGACCACGGTCGCGGAGCAGACCATCGACCCCTCGGGGCCGTCGAAGAAGACCTTGCCCGCATACGGAACGCGGGAGCTGTACGGGCCGTCGACCTCCTGCGCCTTCACCGGCTGCGGATCGGGGTCGGTCACACCCTGGTCGTCAGCGATGTCGCTGTCGTCGACCTGCTCCTCCGGCTCCTGAGCATCCCGCATCCGGTCCGGCTTCCACAGCCCCTTGATGATCGGGTTGATGAAGTCGCCCGCCTCGCGGAGCCAGTCGTCCCGGTCCCACTTGTTCCAGGCGCCGTTCTTCCACTCGTCCAGGTCGACGCCGAGGTTCTTCAGCTTGTCGTTGATGTTGTCGGGCAGCTTGATGTCGTCCGCGCCCTGCTGCGCCGACGATGCGGACGCCTTGGCATCGGCCGAGTCGTCCGACGATCCGCACGCGGTGGCGGTGAGCGCCAGCACCGCGGCGATGGCCGCCGAGGCGAGCGCGGGTCGGCGTTTGAAAGGCATGGGCGGGACTCCCCCTGATGTTCTGAACTGCTTCACGGCCTGTCCGGAATTGTCATGCTCCCCCCGACAGTGGGGTGATCCCCCACTATGCCGGTGCCGCCTACGACGGCTACAGGCGGGTCCTTGGTTCCCGGCGGCAAGGATCTTCGGTCAGCCCGTGATCGCGGGCCTGACCCGTCGTTGGTACGTACGGGGGACAGTCGGAGGGCGTTCAGCAGCGAGAGGACCGTGAGCCGTGGCCATGACCCAGCTCCCGCCGATGACTCCGGACCCTGCGCCGCCCGTCGTGCCGGATGGCGAAGGATCCGGCGAGGACGCTCCGGCCATCCTGCGGCGCCAGTCGCTGCGCGAGTCGGCCGCCCGCACCTACGCCCGGGCGCTGCCCATCGTCCCGGTGCGCGCCCGCGGGCTGACGATCGAGGGCGCCGACGGCCGCCGCTACCTCGACTGCCTCTCCGGAGCCGGGGCGCTGGCGCTCGGTCACAACCACCCGGTGGTGCTGGAAGCGATCCGCGCCGTCCTGGACTCGGGAGCCCCCCTCCAGGTCCTGGACCTGGCCACGCCGGTCAAGGACGCCTTCACGGAAGAGCTGTTCGCCACGCTGCCGCCCGAACTCGCCGCCCACGCACGGATCCAGTTCTGCGGGCCCGCGGGCACGGACGCGGTCGAAGCCGCACTCAAGCTGGTACGGACCGCCACGGGGCGAGACGGCCTGCTGGCCTTCTCCGGGGCCTACCACGGGATGACGGCCGGGGCGCTGGCCGCCTCCGGCGGCGCCCCCGCGGTGAGCGTGACCCGGCTGCCCTTCCCCTACGACTACCGCTGCCCGTTCGGAGTGGGCGGCGAGCGCGGCGCGGACCTCGCGGCGCGCTGGACCGAGCGGCTGCTGGACGACCCGAAGGGCGGGACGGCCGAACCGGCCGGAATGATCCTCGAGCCGGTGCAGGGTGAGGGCGGGGTGATCCCCGCACCGGACGGCTGGCTGCGCCGGATGCGGGAGATCACCGCGGCCCGCGGCATCCCCCTGATCGCGGACGAGGTGCAGACCGGCGTGGGACGCACCGGTTCCTTCTGGGCGGTCGGACACAGCGGCGTGGTGCCCGATGTGATGGTGCTGTCGAAGGCCATCGGCGGCAGCCTGCCGCTGGCCGTCGTGGTCTACCGGGAGGAGCTGGACGCCTGGCGGCCCGGCGCCCACGCGGGCACGTTCCGGGGCAACCAGCTGGCGATGGCGGCGGGCGCGGCCACCCTCGCGTACGTCCGCGAGAACGGCCTCGCGCAGCGGGCCGCGGTCGTCGGCGAGCGGATGCTGACCCGGCTGCGCGCCCTCGCCGCGTGGTGCCCCCACATCGGGGACGTCCGCGGCCGCGGACTCATGATCGGCCTGGAGCTCGTCGACCCGGCGGAGCCGGACCCCGGCCCGGAGTGCCCTGAGGCCACGGCCGAGAACGCCCTGACGACCGGCGCCTTCACCGGTGCGTACGGCCGCACGTACGGCCGCGAAAACGGCCGTACGGACACCGGAGCCCCCGCCCGTCGCGCCGCGCCGATACTGGCGGCCGCCGTACAGCGGGAGTGCCTGCATCGCGGCCTGATCGTCGAACTCGGCGGCCGCCACTCCGCCGTGATCCGCCTCCTTCCTCCGCTGACCATCACCGACGAGCAGGCCGAAGCCGTTCTGGACCGGCTCGCCGATGCCCTGGACGCAGCGATCCACGCTCTCGGCGACCGCGCCGACCATGAACTCCCGCCACCTGCCCCGCCCTTCACCGGAGGCCGCCGGTGACGCGCCCCGCGGCCGTAGGACCGCACCACCACCGCACCATCGAAGGAGGCAGGCGCCAGGCTCCCGGCGTGAAGGCCGTGACGCGAGCGCCGCACCCACCATGCCGCACTCCCCTGGGCGAGCCCCCCTGTATCCCCAGCCGGACCCGGAGGACGGTGCCATGAGCGACCGGACGGCCCGCACCGCTCCCGGGCACCCCACAGCCGGAGGCGAGACACCGCCCGCCGCGTCCTCCGCGCCGCCGCGGGCCGCCGCGGAGACGACGGGGTTCCCGCCCGCGACCGCGCCGACGGGATCACAGCCACGGGTGCTGCACTCCGCGGGGGCACGGTCTCAGCCCACCGCCCCACCACCCGAGTCGGCAACGCCCCCACCCGGGTCGCCGACGGCGGGTCCCTCCACCGCCGGTCCCTCCGTCCCCGCGCCGCTCGTGCCCCAGCCGCCCGCAGCCATGACCGCCGGGGAGCCCACCGGCCTCCCGCCCGCGCCGCCCAAGGCCGCGGCGCCGCCCCACCCCGCACCGCCCCAGGCCGCGCCAACGGGGCCCGCACCGACCCAGGCCACGGTGACCCAGCCCGCGCCGTCGCAGTCCGCGTCGGCCGAGTCCGCGCCGAGCGCGCCGGTCCGGGCCACTGCTCTCACACCGTCGGCAGCCGCTGTCGAACCGCCCCCCGTCGGGACGGCCCCGGTACCGCGGCAGGACCACGGTGGTCATGACGCACCCGAGGCACCCGCTCCTACCGCCGGGCAGGACCCGCTCGACCATCCCGATCCGCAGCTCGCCGCCGATGCCGCGGGGGTCGAGAACCTGCTGCGCTGCTGGGTACGGGAGACCGCCGCAGGGCCCCCGGACGGCGACATCCTCCGCATTCCCCTCGCCGCGAGCGGTACCTCCCTCCAGGTGCCCGTGCGCTACTGGTCGGCCACCGGCTGGCACCGCTTCGGCGAACCGGTGCTGGAACACGGCCCGTGGGACGCCCCCGCTGTCGGCGCGGTGGCCCTCGCGGCGCTGCTCACCCGGGAGGCGGCGTATGCAGCCCGGCAGGACGAGACCGACGCGGAGGCCTCCGAACTCATCGGCCGCGTCGCGGACTCCGTACGACGCACCGCCCAATTCCTGGCCCACCGCCGGGCCGCGCCCGCCGATCCCGACGCCGGAACCCCCTTTCTCAGCGCGGAACAGTCCCTCCTTCTCGGTCACCCCCTTCATCCCACGCCGAAGAGCCGCGAAGGTCTCTCCGACGCTGCCTCACCTGTGTGCTCACCCGAATCGCGTGGCTCCTTTCCTTTGCAGTGGCTCGCCGTTGACCGGTCCGTGCTCGCCTGTGAGTCGGCCTGGACCGAGCGCGGCCGAACGGTGCCCGCCGAGAGGCTGGCCCTCTCTCTCGCGGGCAGTGGTCTGCAACTGCCCCCCGGATCCGTGCCCTTGCCGTTGCACCCCTGGCAGGCACACGAGGTCCGGCACCGCCCGGCCGTCGCCGCGCTGTTCGACGCGGGCCTGCTGCACGACCTCGGCCCGGCCGGCGGACACTGGCACCCCACCTCCTCGGTCCGCACCGTCTACCGGCCCGGTGCGCCCGCGATGCTCAAACTCTCCCTCGGTCTGCGGATCACCAACTCCCGCCGTGAGAACCTCCGCAAGGAGCTTCGCCGCGGCGTCGAGGTGCACCGGCTGCTGCGCAGCGGGCTGGCGGAGCGATGGCGGGCCGCCTTCCCCGGATCCGGCTTCGACATCGTCCGTGACCCGGCCTGGCTCGCGGTGGACGGGCCGGATGGCGACCCCCTGACCGGGCTCGACGTCGTCATCCGGCACAACCCGTTCGGCCCGGGCGACGACGCCGTCTGCGTCGCCGGGCTCCTCTCCCTCCGGACCTGGCCGGGGCAGCCCGCGATGCGCTCACGCCTGGCCCACGTCGTCGCCCGGCTCGCCGCCCGCACGGGCCGCTCCTCCGCGGCCGTCAGCGCCGAGTGGTTCCTGCGCTACCTGCACACGGTCGTACGCCCCGTGCTCTGGCTGGACGGAGAGGCAGGCATCGCCCTGGAGGCACACCAGCAGAACATCCTGGTGCTGCTGGACCCGGACGGCTGGCCGGTCGGGGGCCGCTACCGGGACAACCAGGGCTACTACTTCCGTGAGTCCCGCTATGACGATCTCCAGCGGCGGCTGCCCGGGATCGGCGGGCGCAGCGACACCTTCGTGTCCGACGAGGTCACCGATGAGCGCTTCGCCTACTACCTCGGGGTCAACAACGTCCTCGGCATGATCGGAGCGTTCGGGGCGCAGCGGCTCGCCGACGAGCGCGTGCTGCTGGCCGCGCTCCGCCGGTTCCTCGCCGACGCCGCGTCCGGTCCCGGCAAGCTCCGCTCGCAGTTGCCCGCCCGCCTCCTCGAGACGCCCACCCTGCGCTGCAAGGCCAATCTGCTCACCCGCCTACGCGGCCTGGACGAACTCGTCGGGCCGGTCGACACCCAGTCCGTCTACGTCACCATCGCCAACCCCCTCGTCACTTCCGCCGCTTCCACGGCATGACGCCCGTCCACCCCGCCGATCACGCCCCTCACGGCGCGTCTGACATCCATGAGAGGAGAGCGTCGCCGTGTCGCACTCCGACTCCAGCACCGACGACACCATCGACATGCGGATGCGCCAGGAAGAAGACACCGCGCGAGTCCCCGAGAGCCAGCTGACCGGCCCGGAGTTCGACAGCCGCCCCGACCTCCTCGACCGCATCGCCGAATGGGGGCCCACCAGCACCCCGGCGGGAGCCTTCCAACTGGTCCCGGTCCGCATCGGGCGCGACCTGCGGCTCATCGCCCGATGGATGAACGACCCCGCCGTGGCCGCCTTCTGGGAACTCGACGGCCCGGACGACATCACGGCAAGCCACCTGGGCGGCCAGCTCGACGGCGATGGCCGCAGCGTGCCCTGCCTGGGGGTGCTCGACGGGGTCCCGATGAGCTACTGGGAGGTGTATCGCGCCGACCTCGACCCGCTCGCCCGGCACTACCCGGCCCGGCCGCACGACACCGGCATCCACCTGCTCATCGGTCGCATCGGCGACCGTGGCCAGGGCCTCGGCACGATCCTGCTCCGCGCCGCGGCCGATCTCGTACTCGAACACCGCCCGTCCTGCGCGCGCGTCGTCGCCGAACCCGACCTGCGCAACACCCCCTCCGTCGCGGCCTTCCTCGGCGCCGGTTTCCGCTTCTCCGCCGAGGTCGACCTCCCCGGCAAACGCGCGGCACTGATGCTGCGCGACCGCGCCCTGCGCCACCAGCTGTGAGCCATCGTGACCCCCTGCGATCCGCGGCGGCCTCCGATCGCCGCCTTTACCTCTGATACACCGCTCGGCCCGGCCGGGTTCCGCCCATGCCACGCGTTCGCTCCACGGAGGGTGATGCGACCGCCAGCGAGAGTGATGTCGGTGCCGCCGCGTAGGCTGGCAGCCCTATGACTGACACGTCCTCGCCTCCACTCGCAGACCTGCTGCACGCCGCCGTCACCGCCGTCGGCGGCACCGAACGCCCTGGCCAGACAGCCATGGCCGAAGCCGTGGCCGAGGCGATCGACGACAACTCCCATCTGCTGGTCCAGGCCGGTACCGGCACCGGAAAGTCGCTCGGCTATCTGGTGCCCGCCCTCGCCCACGGCGAGCCCGTCGTCGTCGCCACGGCGACCCTCGCCCTCCAGCGCCAGCTCGTCGAGCGCGATCTGCCGCGTACCGTCGACGCTCTGCATCCGCTGCTGCGCCGCCGCCCCGAGTTCGCCATGCTCAAGGGGCGGTCCAACTACCTGTGCCTGCACCGCCTCCACGAAGGGGTGCCGCAGGACGACGCCGACGAAGCCGGACTGTTCGACCCCTTCGAGGCGGCCGCGCCCACCAGCAAGCTGGGCAAGGACCTGATGCGGCTGCGCGACTGGTCCGACGAGACCGAGACGGGCGACCGCGACGACCTGACGCCCGGCGTCTCCGACCGTGCCTGGTCCCAGGTGTCGGTCACCTCACGGGAGTGCCTCGGCGCGTCCAAGTGCGCCTATGGCGCGGAGTGCTTCGCCGAGGCCGCCCGCGAGCGCGCCAAGCTCGCCGAGGTGATCGTCACCAACCACGCGCTGCTCGCCATCGACGCCATCGAGGGCGCCCCGGTTCTGCCCGGCCACGAGGTGCTGATCGTCGACGAGGCGCATGAGCTGGTCTCCCGCGTCACCGGCGTCGCCAGCGGCGAGCTCACCCCCGGCCAGGTCAACCGGGCCGTGCGGCGCGCCGCCAAGCTGGTCAACGAGAAGGCGGCCGACGCCCTCCAGACCGCCTCGGAGACCTTTGAGCGGATCATGGAGCTGGCTCTGCCCGGCCGCCTCGAGACCATCCCCGAGGACCTGAGCTATGCCCTGATGGCGTTGCGCGACGCGGCCCGCACGGTGATCTCCGCGCTCGGTGCCACCCGTGATGCCTCGGTTCAGGACGAGGACGCCGTCCGCAAGCAGGCCCTGGGCGCGGTGGAGAACATCCACCAGGTGGCGGAGCGGATCGTGGAAGGCTCCGAGTTCGACGTGGTCTGGTACGAGCGGCACGACCGCTTCGGTGCCTCGCTGCGCGTCGCCCCGCTGTCCGTGTCCGGTCTGCTGCGCGAGAAGCTGTTCGAGGACCGCTCGGTGATCCTCACCTCCGCGACTCTCAAGATCGGCGGGGACTTCAACGGGGTGGCCGCGTCGCTCGGTCTCGCTCCCGAGAGCCCGCAGGACCCCGAAGGCGGCGAGGAGTCCGCGCCGCGCTGGCAGGGCCTCGACGTCGGCTCGCCCTTCGACTACGCGAAGCAGGGGATCCTCTACGTCGCCAAGCATCTCGCCCAGCCCGGCCGCGAGGGCAGCCGCAGCGACATGCTGGATGAGCTGGCCGAGCTGGTGGAGGCCGCGGGCGGGCGCACGCTCGGGCTGTTCTCGTCCATGCGCGGCGCGCAGGCCGCCGCGGAAGAGCTGCGCGGGCGGCTCGACATGCCCATCCTCCTCCAGGGCGAGGAGACCCTCGGCGAGCTGATCCGGGCTTTCGCCGCCGACGCCAGGACCTGCCTGTTCGGCACGCTGTCGCTGTGGCAGGGCGTGGATGTGCCGGGCCCGAGCTGTCAGCTGGTGGTCATGGACCGGGTGCCCTTCCCGCGCCCCGACGACCCGCTGATGAGCGCTCGCCAGAAGGCCGTGGAGGAGGCCGGTGGCAATGGCTTCATGGCGGTCGCGGCCACGCACGCCGCCCTTCTGATGGCTCAGGGCGCGGGCCGGCTCGTGCGGGCCTCCGGGGACCGCGGCATCGTCGCCGTTCTGGACCCGCGGGTCGAGCGGGCCCGCTACGGCTCGTTCCTGCGCAAGACCATGCCGGACTTCTGGTACACGACCGACCGCAACCAGGTGCGCCGTTCTCTGGCCGCGATCGACGCGGCGGCCAAGGCCGAGGGGGCGTAGCGCGGGCCTACAGCAGGGCCCCGGAACCGGCGCAGTGGTCCCGGGGCCCGGTCGTTGGGCACGCCTGGTGGCGCGCCACGGTCCGTCGGCTCAGACGCGCCGCAGCACCGCGACGACCTTGCCCAGAATGGTCGCCTCGTCACCGGGGATCGGCTGGTACGCGGCGTTGTGCGGGAGCAGCCAGACATGGCCGTCCTCGCGCTTGAACCGCTTCACCGTCGCCTCCCCGTCGAGCATCGCGGCGACGATGTCACCGTTCTCGGCGACGGGCTGGCGGCGCACCGTGACCCAGTCCCCGTCGCAGATGGCGGCTTCGATCATGGAGTCGCCGACCACCTTCAGGACGAACAGCTCGCCGTCGCCGACCAGCTGGCGGGGGAGGGGGAAGACGTCCTCGACCGACTCCTCGGCGAGGATCGGCCCGCCGGCCGCGATCCGGCCGACCAGCGGCACGTAGGAGGCGGCGGGCTTGCCGGTGGTGTCCGTCGGCTGCGCGCTGGGCTGGTCGGAGCCACGGACCTCGTACGCGCGGGGCCGGTGGGGGTCACGCCGCAGGAAGCCCTTGCGCTCCAGGGCCATCAGCTGATGGGCGACGGAGGAGGTGCTGGAGAGGCCCACCGCCTGACCGATCTCCCGCATGGACGGGGGGTAGCCGCGTCGCTGCACAGAGTCGCGGATGACCTCGATGACGCGACGCTGCCGGTCGGTCAGCCCTGAACTGTCCGCCCGGATGCCTGGAGGTCGCCCGGGTAGTGATCGGGTCGCCTTCTGCCCCTCTGGGTTCGTGCTCGCGTCGTTGATCGCGTGAGTCTGATTCATCGCGTGCGTCTGTTCGAGTCGGCTCTGGGAGCGCTCCTGGGCGGTAACAGCGGCGCTCTCTGCGGTGGTGGTCACGACGGCCCCTCTCGAGATGTTCTCCCTAGTTGGACAACGGTAGTTGCTTTCGAAAGGTTGCGCCAAACACACGTTCGAGTGAAATATCCCAGATGGGCTGACGTGATCACAGGCTTGGGTGTATAAGGCGGTTCCGGTGCAGGCTGAGGAGGGGGCGCCGGCCGTCCCCGGTGGCGGGTTTCGGTCGTGTCCTGCGGCAGGCTTCGGCCGTCTCCGGTGGCGGGTTTCGGCCGTGCCCGGCGTCGGGCCTCAGTCTTGCACTCCGGCCCCTGTGGATCCGGGACCCGTGGGGTTCGCGTAGTCTCGTGCCTGCTCCCGAGTCATGACACGCCACGCGGTGCGGATGGGTGCCAGACACCAGATCTAGTGGTTTGATGGATGTCAGCCACCCACAGCTTGTGGTCCCTGGTGATTCGTTGCCGAGATCTTCGCCTATGCTTGTGGTCGCTTCGACGGGCCCCGCGCGGCCGGTCGGAGCTTGTCAGTCATGCGCCGTTCTTGAGGGTGAGGGAGGGTACGGAGTCATGCACTGCCCCTTCTGCAGGCACCCCGACAGCCGCGTCGTCGACAGCCGGACCACGGACGACGGCTGCTCGATCCGCAGGCGCCGCCAGTGCCCCGACTGTGCACGCCGCTTCACGACCGTGGAGACCGCGTCACTGATGGTGATCAAGCGGAGCGGGGTCACCGAGCCCTTCAGTCGCGACAAGGTCATCTCCGGGGTGCGCAAGGCATGCCAGGGCCGTCCCGTCACCGAGGACGCCCTCGCCAAGCTCGGTCAGCGCGTGGAGGAGGCCGTACGGGCCACCGGAAGCGCCGAGCTGTCCACCCATGACGTGGGGCTCGCCATACTCGGTCCGCTCCAGGAGCTCGACCTCGTCGCCTACCTCCGCTTCGCCTCCGTCTACCGCGCCTTCGACTCGCTCGAGGATTTCGAGGCCGCGGTCGCGGAGCTGCGTGACCAGCAACGGCCTCCCGCGCACGACCGCGGGCCCGGCGCCGAAGGGGCCGCCGAGGTCCCCGCGCCCGTCACTGCCGCCGACTGACCGGCGGCCGAAGACCTGCCCGGGGCACATCACGCCTCCGGGTGAAAGACAAGAGACACCGTGCCCGGGAAGAAATGGGCACATCAGGGCGTTTTCGCCCGTACAGGGAGGCGGAATGACAGAGACGACGAGCGGCCCCGCACGAGGCTCCCGCTCCAAGGGAAGCAAGAACAAGGGTCTGCGTATCGAGCGCGTCCACACCACCCCTGGCGTGCACCCGTACGACGAGGTGGTCTGGGAGCGTCGTGACGTCGTCATGACCAACTGGCGTGACGGGTCGGTCAATTTCGAGCAGCGCGGCGTGGAGTTCCCCGACTTCTGGTCGGTGAACGCGGTCAACATCGTCACGAGCAAGTACTTCCGCGGCGCGGTCGGCTCCCCGACCCGTGAGGCGAGCCTGAAGCAGCTCATCGACCGGGTGGTCGGCACCTACCGCAAGTCCGGCGAGGCCAACGGCTACTTCGCCTCCCCCGCGGACGCCGAGATCTTCGATCACGAGCTCACGTACGCGCTGCTGCACCAGGTCTTCAGCTTCAACTCGCCCGTGTGGTTCAACGTCGGCACCAAGCAGCCGCAGCAGGTCAGCGCCTGCTTCATCCTCTCCGTGGACGACTCCATGGAGTCGATCCTGGACTGGTACAAGGAAGAGGGGATGATCTTCAAGGGCGGCTCCGGCGCCGGCCTGAACCTCTCCCGCATCCGCTCGTCCAAGGAGCTGCTCTCCTCCGGCGGCAACGCCTCCGGGCCCGTCTCCTTCATGCGCGGCGCCGACGCCTCCGCCGGAACGATCAAGTCGGGCGGCGCGACCCGCCGGGCCGCCAAGATGGTCGTGCTCGACGTCGACCACCCGGACGTCGAGGCGTTCATCGAGACCAAGGTCAAGGAAGAGGAGAAGGTCCGCGCCCTGCGCGACGCGGGCTTCGACATGGACCTGGGCGGCGACGACATCACGTCCGTCCAGTACCAGAACGCCAACAACTCGGTCCGGGTGAACGACACGTTCATGAAGGCCGTGGAGTCCGGCTCGCAGTTCGGCCTGCGCAGTCGCCTGACCGGTGAGTCCATCGAGGAGATCGACGCCAAGTCCCTCTTCCGCAAGATGGCCGAGGCGGCCTGGGCCTGCGCCGACCCGGGCATCCAGTACGACGACACGATCAACCACTGGCACACCTCGCCGGAGACGGGCCGGATCACCGCCTCCAACCCGTGCAGCGAGTACATGCACCTGGACAACTCCTCGTGCAACCTGGCCTCGCTCAACCTCATGAAGTTCCTCGAGGACGACGACGCCGGCAACCAGCGCTTCGACGCCGAGCGCTTCGCCAAGGTCGTCGAGCTGGTCATCACCGCGATGGACATCTCCATCTGCTTCGCGGACTTCCCGACCCAGAAGATCGGCGAGACGACCCGCGCCTTCCGCCAGCTGGGCATCGGCTACGCCAACCTCGGCGCCCTGCTGATGGCCACCGGTCACGCCTACGACAGCGACGGCGGCCGGGCCCTGGCCGGAGCCATCACCTCCCTGATGACCGGCACCTCGTACAAGCGCTCCGCCGAGCTGGCGGCCGTCGTCGGCCCGTACGACGGCTACGCCCGCAACGCGGACGCCCACAACCGCGTCATGAAGCAGCACTCGGACGCCAACGCCATCGCCAAGCGCATGGACGACCTGGACTCCCCGGTCTGGGCGGCGGCCACCGAGGCATGGCAGGACGTCCTGCGCCTCGGTGAGAAGAGCGGCTTCCGCAACGCCCAGGCGTCGGTGCTCGCCCCCACCGGCACCATCGGCCTGATGATGGACTGCGACACCACGGGCGTCGAGCCGGACCTGGCCCTGGTGAAGTTCAAGAAGCTGGTCGGCGGCGGCTCGATGCAGATCGTGAACAACACGGTCCCCAAGGCGCTCAAGCGGCTCGGTTACCAGCCGGAGCAGGTCGAGGCGATCGTCGCCCACATCGCCGAGCACGGCAATGTGATCGACGCGCCGGGGCTGAGGCTCGAGCACTACGAGGTCTTCGACTGCGCGATGGGCGAGCGCTCCATCTCGCCGATGGGCCATGTGCGGATGATGGCCGCTGCCCAGCCGTTCCTGTCCGGCGCGATCTCCAAGACGGTCAACATGTCGGAGTCGGCCACCGTCGAGGAGATCGAGGAGATCTACTTCGAGGGCTGGAAGCTGGGCCTCAAGGCGCTGGCGATCTACCGCGACAACTGCAAGGTCGGCCAGCCGCTCTCCGCCAAGAAGAAGGAGGAGAAGGCGGCTGAGCAGGCCGAGCCGGAGGTCGAGAAGGTCGTCGAGTACCGCCCGGTCCGCAAGCGCCTGCCCAAGGGCCGCCCCGGCATCACCACCTCCTTCACGGTCGGCGGCGCCGAGGGCTACATGACGGCGAACTCCTACCCGGACGACGGGCTCGGAGAGGTCTTCCTGAAGATGTCCAAGCAGGGCTCGACCCTCGCGGGCATGATGGACGCCTTCTCCATCGCCGTCTCGGTCGGCCTCCAGTACGGGGTGCCCCTGGAGACGTACGTCTCGAAGTTCACCAACATGCGCTTCGAGCCGGCCGGTATGACGGACGACCCGGACGTGCGGATGGCTCAGTCGATCGTCGACTACATCTTCCGCCGGCTCGCGCTGGACTTCCTGCCGTTCGAGACCCGGTCGGCGCTCGGGATCCACTCCGCCGAGGAGCGCCAGCGTCACCTGGAGACGGGTTCCTACGAGGCGTCCGAGGACGATGTCGACGTCGAGGGCCTCGCCCAGTCGGCGCCGCGGCGGCTGGAGGCCCCGAAGGCCACCACGACCGCGTCCCAGTCGGAGACGTCCGCCCCGAAGGAGGCCCACAGCTCGACCGAGCTGGTCGAGATCCAGCTGGGCCTGAACGCCGACGCACCGCTGTGCTTCTCCTGCGGCACCAAGATGCGCCGCGCGGGCAGCTGCTACCTGTGCGAGGGCTGCGGCTCGACGAGCGGTTGCAGCTGATCGTCCGCCCTGGCGGGTGACCTTCGACGCGGGGCGTGGCCTTCGGGCCGCGCCCCGCTCGCGTGGGTTCGCGTGGGTGGAGGGGATGCCGGTGCCGTGGTCGCCCGGGACGCAGGCAGAAGTCCGGGGGACTGTAGCGGTTCCCGTATCTCCTGTCACTCGACTTCTCACACGCACCATGAAATTCGGCAACGCCCCGACTGGCGGTGGCTCGTGCGCGACGCTCTGTGCAAGCGGAGCCGAACGTCGTGCCCAGCACGGCCCATGTGACCGAGGAGGTCTTGCTGTGACTGTCGCCGCCATCGGCAACACGGGTAATGCCGCACAGCTCTTCCGGGGCACCAACCACAGTCCGTCGTACTTCATGCTGAATCGCGCGGGGGTAGCGGGCGGCGGACAGGACATCGTGGATTTCTGTATCCCCTGTAATCCCTATTTCCCCACCCCCGGTATGTTCGACGAGCTGTCGGCCATGCTGCGCGACATCCTCACCTATTACCCCAGCTCCGCCGATACGATCACAGCCGAACTGGCGCACCTGCTCGATCTCCAGCCACAGACCATGGCAATGGGCAACGGCTCGACGGAACTCATCACCTGGATCGACCATTTGCTGGTCAAGGACAGCCTGGCCGTGCCGATCCCCACCTTCGGCCGGTGGACGGATCAGCCGGACGAAACCGGCAAGCGCGTGGACATGTTCCGCCTGCCGGAACGGCACGGCTTCGCCCTCGATCCCGATGCCTTCGTGTCGTTCATTCGGCAGCGGGGATCACGCACCGCCGTCATCTGCAATCCCAACAATCCCGACGGCGGCCTCCTCTCCCGCGACGCCGTCATATCGTTCATGGACTCCCTCGCGGACCTCGATCTGGTCGTCATCGACGAGTCCTTCCTGGAGTTCGTCGACCCTGACTCCGGTCCGTGGCCGAGCGTCGTCGACGAGGCCGTGGTGCGCCCGAACGTCGTCGTCCTGCGCAGCCTGGGAAAGAACTTCGGTTTGCACGGCGTGCGCTTCGGCTACTTGGTGGCGAACCCCTCGCTCGCGCGGAAGGTCCGCTCCAGGCTGCCGAAGTGGAACCTCAATTCCTTCGCCGAGATCATCGTTTTCATGCTCAAGGACCACCAGCAGGATTACGAGATGAGCCTGCGGATGCTCGCCCGCGACCGGCAGGAAATGATTGCGCAGCTGGGATGTCTGCCGGGAATGACCGTCTTCCCCTCACAAGGCAACTTCGTGTTCGTCAAACTGCCGGAGGGTGCGGACGGCGTGCAGGTGCGGGACCGGCTGCTGTCCGAACACGGCGTGCTGGTGCGCGAGTGCGGCAACAAGCTCGGCAGCAGCAGCCAGTTCATGCGGCTGGTGGTGCGATCGGAACCCGATGCGCAACGGCTGTTGTCCGGGCTCAGCAGCGTCCTGTACGGAAGCGCCTGGTACGCGCCCCTGCCCGGAGGGCAGCAGTTGCAGGCGGCGTACGCGCCGAGTCCGGGCATGCGGCTGTCGGCCCCCGGAAGCGGAATGCCGGGTGCCGGTGCGGGGCTTCCGGGGCCGGGGCCGGGGCGCAGGCGGCGCTGACCGGAGGCCCGTGGGGGCGACCGGATACGACCGGATACGACCACCATCGCGACACCGGCTGTCCACCCCGATGCGCGGGGCGGACGGTTCGCTGTGTGATGCGGGCCACCGTCGGGGCCGTAGGATGGCGCGGTGCTGGTCAAGTGGATTCGCTGCACCGTGGTGGACCGCCCGGGGTTCGAGCGGGGGCAGCGGAAGTGGGCGGGGATGCCCGGCGAGCCGGGATTCCGGGGGCAGGGCGGTGGCTGGAGCCGGGGGCAGCCGAACGTGGCGCACATCTTCGCGTTCTGGGAGAGCCGGGCGTTCTACGACTCCTTCATGGCGCGGTCGCACAATCGGTTGGCGGCCGCGCAGTCGGGCACGTACCGGAACATGCAGGTCCGGCTCTTCGAGCATCGCTTCGATGTGAAGGTCGGTTTCCAGCCCCGGTTCAACGACGCGGACGTGCTGCGGGTCGCGCACTGCCGGGTGCACGCGGACCGGGTGGACCACTTCACGCTGGTGCAGGAGAAGGTGTGGAATCCGGCGATGGCCGGGTCGCCCGGCATGCTGCGCGGGGTTTTCGGCGAGGCACCGGGCAACGAGTTCCTCGTGCTGTCGATGTGGGATTCTGCCGCCGAACACGGGAAGTACCGGGTGGAGCGGGTGGAGCGGCTGGGGTTGCGCGCCCAGACGGAGGCGGACGTGGCCGCGATAGCCGGCGACGTGGTGGGCGTCGAGTCGGCCTGGACGGTCTGAGGGCGCGACCGCGCCCGGTTTGAGTCCTTGGGCCGTGCGTCCGAGCGTCACCCGGCCGGGAGGTACGCCCCGGCCCGGACGGCGGCGGCGACGGCGGCCGCCGATTGGTCGGCGAGCGGTGTGCCGATGGGTTCGCGAGTGATCAGCACCCGGAAGAACAGCGGGGCGGATACGGCCCGCACGACCGCCCCGGCGTCGGTCCCGAGGGGCGCCTCGCCGCGCTCGACAGCCCGCGTCACCACGGATTCACACCGGGCGAACCGCTCGGCGTAGAAGTCGTGGAGCGCCTCCGCCGCGCGCCGGGACTGGAACGCGGCGGCGACGAAGGCGGTCGGTGCGGCCGCGGTCGGTGCGTCGCCGAACGTCTCGGTCACCTCGCGGGCCAGAGCCCGCAGATCGCCGTCGAGGCTGCCGGTGTCGGGGGGTGTCCAGGAATCCTCCCCGGCGAGCTGGAGCGCGTCGGCCACCAGCCCCTCGACGCTGCCCCAGCGCCGGTAGACCGTCGTCTTGTGGACGCCCGAGAGCTCGGCGACGTACTCGACCGTCAGGCCCGGATAGCCGTGCTCGGCGAGGCCGGTGAGCACGGCGTCGCGCACCGCGGCACGGGTGCGCGCGGTGCGCCCGCCGGGGCGGACGGTGCCGGGCGTGTGGGAGCCAGTCTCCGGCAATTGCAACTCCGGTTGTGTTAGCGGGTTTCCTGTGTCACTCCGAGGATAATGCAACTATGGTTGTGTTTACAGGCTCTGTCGTATGACGTACCGCTCGGATCGCGGAGGAGTGCCCTTGCCCACTCAGATCTCACTGCGCGGTGTGACGCTGTCCCGAGGTGACCGGACCCTGCTCGACGACGTGTCGTTCGCGGTGCGGCCCGGTGAGCGCGTGGGCGTCGTCGGGGAGAACGGCGCGGGCAAGTCCACGTTTCTGCGTGCGCTGGCCGGTACCGAACCGCCGGACGACGGCGTGGTGGTCACCATGGCCGATGGCGGTCTGGGCCACCTCGGCCAGACACCCGAGCTGCCCCCTGATCGCACGGTCCGCGATGCCGTCGACGCGGCCTTGGCGGAGGTCCGTGCCTTGGAGCGCAGACTGCGCGAGCTGGAGGCCGACCTCACCGGCTCCGCTCCGGAGGCGCTCACCGAGTACGGCGAGGTGCTCACGGCTTTCGAAGCGCGCGGGGGCTATGCCGCGGACAGTCGGGTCGAGAAGGCCCTGCACGGTCTGGGGCTGGGGTCCGTCGGGAGGGAGCGGCGGCTCGGCAGCCTCTCCGGGGGCGAGCAGGCCCGGCTCGGGCTGGCCTGTCTGATCGCCGCGGCTCCCGAGGTGATGCTTCTCGACGAGCCGACGAACCATCTCGACGGCACGG
This sequence comes from Streptomyces sp. BRA346, assembly GCF_052851135.1. Taxonomy (NCBI): domain Bacteria; kingdom Bacillati; phylum Actinomycetota; class Actinomycetes; order Kitasatosporales; family Streptomycetaceae; genus Streptomyces; species Streptomyces sp. BRA346. Next base: position 68,730 of record NZ_JAIWIH010000014.1, read on the forward strand.
CGCTCACCTGGCTAGAGGACGCGCTGCGGGCCCATCCGGGCACGCTCGTGGCGGTCTCCCACGACCGCATGTTCCTGGAGCGGGTGGCGACCGCGATCGTCGAGGTGGACGCCGACCGGCACACCTTGGTGCGGTACGGCGGGGGCTACCGCGGATTCCTCGCCGAACAGGCCGCCGCCCGCCGCCGCTGGGAGCAGGCCTACGAGGAGTGGTGCGCGGAGACGGCAGCGCTGGCCGAGTCCGCCACGACGGTGGCGCGGCGGGTCGCGCCGGGGCGGGGCATGAAAGACGGCAACAAGATGGCCTACGACCGGGACAGGGGGCGGGTGCAGTCCTCGGTCTCCAGCCGTGTGCGCAATGCCCGGGAGCGGCTGCGCAGGCTCGAGGAGGACCCGGTGCCGCGCCCGCCGGAACCGCTGCGGTTCGCCGGGCGCCCCGCGGCGGGCGGCGAGCAAGGGGCGCTCGTCGGCCTGGACGGGGTCCGGGTGGGTGACCGGCTGGCGGTGGACGCGCTCACGGTGGCCGCGGGCGAGAGGCTGCTCGTCCACGGTGCGAACGGGGCGGGTAAATCCACCCTGCTGCGGGTGATGGCCGGTGTGGAGCGGCCGGACGAGGGCCACGTGGTGCGTCGAGGCCGCATCGGCTACCTCGCGCAGGAGATCCCGGTCGCCCGCCCCAGGGAGCGGTTGTTATCGGCCTTCGGGCTCGGGCTGCCGGGTGCGGCGGAGGAGCACGCCGCCTTGCTGCTGTCCTTCGGTCTGTTCCATGAGCGTGATCTCCATGTGCCGGTGGGGGCGCTCTCCGCGGGCCAGCGCCGCCGCCTGGCCCTCGCCCGGCTGCTGGCCCGCCCCGCCGATCTCCTGCTGCTCGACGAGCCCGCCAACCATCTCGCCCTCGGCCTCGTGGAGCAGCTGGAGCAGGCGCTGGACCGATGGGAAGGCGCGCTGGTGGTGGTCTCGCACGACCGGCTGCTGCGCCGCCGGTTCACCGGCCGTCTCTGCGAGATCCGCGACGGCCGCCTGGTGACGGAGGAGGGGAGCGAGGCGCTTGCCCGACGCCCGATCTAGGGTGGGCGGCATGGCACGACCCCGGCGCATCATCCTCATACGGCACGGAGAATCGGAGGGGAATGCCGATGACTCGGTGTACGAACGCGTGCCCGACCATGCCCTGAGACTGACCGAGACCGGGCGGCAGCAGGCGCAGGAGGCGGGTGCCCGGCTGCGTGCCACCTTCGCCGACGAGCGCGTTTCGGTCTATGTGTCGCCGTACCGCCGCACCCACCAGACCCTGGAGCTGCTCGGCCTGGACCCTTCCCGTACCCGGGTCAGGGAGGAGCCGCGGCTGCGCGAGCAGGACTGGGGAAACTGGCAGGACCGCGAGGACGTGCGGAAGCAGAAGGCGTACCGCGACGCCTACGGGCACTTCTTCTACCGCTTCGCGCAGGGCGAGTCCGGGGCCGATGTCTACGACCGGGTGGACGCGTTCCTGGAGAGCCTGTGGCGCAGCTTCGAGGACCCGGCGCACCCGCCGAACGTCCTGCTGGTCACCCATGGGCTGACCATGAGGCTGTTCTGCATGCGCTGGCTGCACTGGAGCGTGGCCGAATTCGAGTCCCTGTCCAACCCGGACAACGCCGAGACGCGGATGCTGCTGCTGGGTTCCGACGGCCGCTACCACCTCGACCGCCCCTTCGAGCGCTGGTGTACGCCCGAGCCCTACGGACTCACCGGTTAGAGTGCCCAGCGATGACCGCTGACCGTTACCACCGGGCTCTGGCGAGCCTGCGCGGGCTGTCCGTGGGCGATGCCCTCGGCTCCCAGTTCTTCGTTCCCGCCAACTATCCCTTCCTCAAGCGCCGCGAACTGCCGCCATCCCCCTGGCAGTGGACGGACGACACCGAGATGGGCTGCTCCGTGCTGGCCGTCCTCGCCGAGCACGGCCGGATCGACCAGGACGACCTCGCCCGGTCGTTCGCCGTGCGCCATGACTTCGACCGGGGGTACGGCCCCGCCGTGAACCGGATGCTCCGGCTGGTCAGAGAGGGCGGCGACTGGCGCGATCTGGCCTCCGGACTGTTCCAGGGACAAGGATCATGGGGTAACGGCGCCGCGATGCGGATCGCTCCGCTGGGCGCCTGGTACGCCGGGGACGTGGAGCAAGCGACGCATCAGGCGGAGATCTCCGCGTACACCACGCACCAGCACCGGGAAGCCGTGGCGGGGGCGATGGCGGTAGCCGCCGCGGCAGCCGTGGTGGCCGACCCGGCGGGCCACGGCGGGCCGGAAGCCCTGCTGGACCGGGTGGTCGAGGCCGTCCCGCGCAGCGCCGTCCAGGCGGGGCTGCGGCGCGCCCGCGACATGCTGGACTACGCGGACGCCGGTACGGTCGCCGCGGTGCTGGGGTGCGGCCGCCGCACCAGCGCCCACGACACCGTGCCCTTCGCCCTGTGGGCCGCGGCCCGGCATCTGGGCTCCTTCGAGGACGCGTTCTGGACGACCGCCCAGGCCGGTGGGGACGTGGACACCACCTGCGCGATCGCCGGGGGAGTGGTCGCGTCCGGTTCTGGCGGCGCACCGCCTCGCGCATGGCAGGAGCTCACCGAGCCGCTCCCGGCCTGGATCCCGGCGGCTGACTGACGGACGGCACCGAGTGCCGTCCCGGATCGCGGCCGGGTGCCCCGCGCCACCGAATCGCCCCCGCGCCGAGTCCGGTTGGGTAGGGAGGGGCGTCGAAGCCGTCCGTGGCCGGACCCGTTCCGGCCACCTGGGGGCGGAGCGCCTGATCCGGGTACACGGCGCCCGGGTGAGCGGCGTAATGTTGTCCTCGCCATGGCCTACCAACCGCCCACCCACAGTGTCGAGCGCTCGCTCCGCGCCACGACAGGAGCCAAGATCGTCGTCGGTGTCGACGAGGTCGGGCGAGGGGCCTGGGCGGGCCCGGTGACGGTCTGCGCGGCGGTCACCGGTCTGCGGCGCCCGCCGACCGGGCTCACGGACTCCAAGCTGCTGAGCCCCAAGAGGCGCACGGAGCTGGCGCACGAGTTGGAGACGTGGGTCACCGCGCACGCCCTGGGTCACTCCTCGCCCGAGGAGATCGACGACCTGGGGATGACGGCTGCCCTCCGGCTCGCCGCCACCCGGGCTCTCGAGGGGCTGCCCGTCCGTCCGGACGCGGTGATCCTCGATGGCAAGCACGACTACCTCGGCGCTCCCTGGAGGGTCCGCACGGTCATCAAGGGCGATCAGTCCTGTGTGGCCGTCGCTGCCGCCTCCGTGATCGCCAAGGTGCGGCGGGACGCGTTGATGGCCGAACTGGGGGACGCACACGCGGACTTCCGGTTCGGGGACAACGCCGGATACCCGTCCCCCGTGCACCGCGCCGCCCTGCGGGACCAGGGGCCCACGCCCCACCACCGGCTGTCCTGGGCCTACCTGGACGGGCTGCCCCGCTGGCGGCATCTCAAGCGCGTGCGCACGACACCTGGACCGTCCGAGCTGGAGGTCGACGGCCAACTCGGCTTCGACTTCTGAGCAGACCGAACGGTCCAAACCACCACCCGCTGGTGCGACTCGCACCGACGTTTGATAGACATCAGCCCATGCCTCTCATCCCCGAGGAGCCTCAGATTCACGAGAGTGTCCCGGGTCCTCGCGCGACACCGGCCGCAGGCCGCACCGCGCCGACCCCTCGTCCTGTCCCTGGTCCCGGCCCCCGGCCCGCCCCGCGGCGGCCCGGCAGCCCCGGTCCGAACCGTGGTTCCGCCGGGACCTCGTCGGCTCCGTCGCAGCGCACCACGAGCGATGCGTCGAAGCCCGCGCCGACCGCACCGACGGCCTCGGCTGCCAAGACTGCCCCCGCCTCGACGGCCGCGCCCCAGATCCAGCTGATCCCCGCCTCGGTGGACGGCGCCCTGGACGCGGCCGACGAGGCGGTCGACCTGCTGCTGGACTCCGGCCGGGCGCCAGGCGACATCCTGGTGCTGACCACCGGGGACCAGCATCCGTGGGCGGCACACGAGTTGTCCTTCGGCGAGGCGTCCTACTGGGCGCAGCACGACGCCGGTGACGATGTCTTCTACGCCGCCGCGGACGCCGACCGCGCCAAGGGCCGCTCGGTCGTGGTCGTCGCCGTCAACGGCGGAGCGGACGATGCCGTGGCCGGCGCACTGCCCCAGGCGATGAGCCGTGCCTCGGCGCTGCTGATCGTCTGCGGTGACCCGCAGCGCATCAACACCCTCATGACCGCGGGCGTCTGATTCCGCAGTTCCCGTACGCCCGGTGCCCGGCAGCCCCTGACGCACGTCACGGAGCTGTCCGGCGTCCGGACGGTCGGCGGTCACACGGCCGCTGAGCGGTGCAGCGCCTCGTGTGTCCCGTTCAGGGGACGCGGCGGGGGCGCCGCGTCGCCATCGGGTGCGGGGGCGATCCCCAGGGTGGTCCGGAGCGAAGCGGAGTGCGGCCGACGGCCGCCCCGCCCCTCTCCCAGGACCTGCCAGCCCTCCCGGGTCAGCGTGATGTACGCACCACAGCGCAGCCCGTGCAGGGTGCAGGCGTCCCGCAGACCCCACATCCAGGCGCCGTCCTCTTCGGTCCACCGGCTCTCACCCTCGCGGCAGTAGAGCAGCACGGCGGTGCGGATCGGCGAGCGGCGCCGCAGATCGTGCGGGATCACCCGGCGCAGCTGCGCCAGGAGGGCGTTGCGGAACGCCCATCCGTCGGGTGCGGCGGAGCCGTGCTGCCTGAACGAGGCGCTTGCCGTCAGGCGTTCCTCCGGGTCGAGGACCGCGACGACGGCCGTCGAGGGAGTCGGCAGATGGCGGCTGTGCAGCCCGAGGACGACCTCGCGCGGATTGCGCAGCAGCGGAATGCCGGCGGCGGCCCATTCGGCGGGTTCGAGCGTCCGGCCCAGCCGGACAGCGGGGTCGGCGGACGGTGGCGGAGCGAAGCCGAAGGTCACAGTCCTCCCTTCGTCTGCGCGCCCATGGTCCGTGCGAGGGTCGGGCGCGGGCGCACACCACGACACGGCCCCGTCAGGACCACGAGAGGGCCGGCGCGGGGAGCTTCAGACAATTCTTGCGGGAAGCGCTCGCGCGCGGCAATGAGCAGTTGGCACACCTGGCCGGTTTGCGGCTATGTGCCTCCTATATTCCTCATCCCTTCTCCGGACCACCGCCGTGCTCAGCCCTGCACGGCGAGGACCAGCGGAAACACCGCCGCCGCACCGGCCCGGCGAAGCAGCCGGGCCGCGACGGCCAACGTCCAGCCGGTGTCCGCCAGGTCATCGACGAGCAGTACCGGGCCACCGGCCTCGGCGAGGGCCGACGCCAGAGCGGGCGGCACTGTCAGCGCCCCGTGCAGCGCCCGCAGCCGCTGCGCGCTGTTGGTCCGCGGCACGCGGGTGTCCACCTCGGTGTCGTGGTACGAGACGGTGCCCAGCAGAGGCATCCGGCCGATGGCGGCGATCCGCTCCGCGAGGCTCTGGATCAGCTGGGGCCGGGTGTGCGAGGCGAGCGAGACAACCCCCACCGGACGGGCCGGTGCGTCCGGGGCGCCCGACGCCCATCCGCCGGGGCCCTTGGCCCAGTCCGCGAGCACGGTCACCACCGCGCTCGCCACATCGTCGGGGACCGGGGTGTCCGGAGCCTGCGGCGCGAGCTGCGGACGCAGCCGGTTTCCCCAGCCGATGTCGGAGAGGCGGCCGAGCGCCCGCCCGGTCGCGGCCTGTTCGCCCGCCGGGATACGCCCCTTGAGGTCCACGCCGACCGCGGGCAGCCCGGTCGGCCACATGCGGCGCGGCTCCACTTCCACACCGGGCCGCCCCAACTCGCCACGCGCCGCGTCGAGTGAAGCGTCGGACACCTCGGTGGTGAACCGGGCCCCCGCGCAGTTGTCACAGCGGCCGCAGGGCGCCGCCTTCTCGTCGTCCAGCTGCTGCCGGAGGAACTCCATCCGGCAGGCGGTCGCCGAGGCATAGTCGCGCATCGCCTGCTGCTCCGCCTCGCGCTGCCGCGCCACCCAGGCGTACCGCTCGGCGTCGTAGGTCCAGGGCCGGCCGGTGGCCGTCCAGCCGCCGCGCACCCGCCGCACCGCGCCGTCCACGTCGAGCACCTTGAGCATCGTCTCCAGACGCGACCGCCGCAGCTCGACCTGCGGCTCCAGCGCGGGCAGGGACACCGGCCGGTCCGCTGCCGCCAGGACGTCGAGGGTGCGGCGCACCTGCTCCTCGGGCGGGAAGGCAAGCGAGGCGAAATAGCGCCAGATCGCCTCGTCCTCGCGGCCCGGCAGCAGCAGCACCTCGGCGTGCTCCACACCACGCCCGGCGCGCCCGACCTGCTGGTAGTAGGCGATGGGGGAGGAGGGCGAACCGAGGTGCACCACAAAGCCCAGGTCCGGCTTGTCGAAGCCCATGCCCAGCGCGGAGGTGGCGACCAGCGCCTTGACCCGGTTGGCCAGGAGATCCTCCTCGGCCTGCTGGCGGTCCGCGTTCTCGGTCTTGCCGGTGTAGGAAGCGACGGTGTGGCCGCGCTGCCGCAGAAACGCGGTCACCTCCTCGGCCGCGGCGACGGTGAGGGTGTAGATGATCCCGGAGCCCGGCAGCTCATGGAGGTGGTCGGCGAGCCAGGCGAGCCGGTGCGCGGCATCCGGCAGCCGCAGCACGCCCAGGCTCAGGCTCTCCCGGTCCAGCGGCCCGCGCAGCACCAGCGCCCGCGCGCTTCCCTCGTCGTCGCCCGGCTTCTCGCGCCCGCCCGTGCCCAGCTGCTCGGCCACATCCGCCGTCACCCGGGCGTTGGCCGTCGCCGTCGTGGCCAGCACGGGCACGCCCTGGGGCAGGTCGGCCAGCATGGTGCGCAGCCTGCGGTAGTCGGGCCGGAAGTCATGGCCCCAGTCGGAGATGCAGTGTGCCTCGTCCACGACCAGCAGCCCGGTGGCGGCGGCGAGCCGGGGCAGCACCTGATCGCGGAAGTCGGGGTTGTTCAGCCGCTCGGGGCTCACCAGCAGCACATCCACCTCACCCGCGGCCACCTCCGCCTGGATGGTGTCCCACTCCTCGGCGTTCGAGGAGTTGATGGTGCGGGCGTGGATACCGGCCCGCGCCGCGGCGTCGACCTGGTTGCGCATCAGCGCCAGCAGCGGGGAGACGATCACGGTCGGGCCGCTGCCGCGCTCGCGCAGCAGCGCGGTGGCGACGAAATACACCGCGGACTTGCCCCAGCCGGTGCGCTGCACGACCAGCGCCCGACGGCGATCGGCGACCAGCGCCTCGATGGCCCGCCATTGATCCTCCCGCAGTCGTGCGGAGCCGGTGGTGTCCCCGACGAGGCGGGCCAGGACGCGGTCGGCCGAGATACGCAGGTCTTCGTCGCTCATGCCCCCATGCAACCCGATCCCCCCGACAACGCGCGAGCGGGGCCCGCAGCCTGTGGATAACGTTATCCACAGGGCTGGCGGAGCCGACCGGGCTGAGGGACCGTCGGGTCATGACTCGAGACAACGACACGGCCGGTCTGTCCGGCGAGGAGCAGGTCACCCTCCGCAGCCCCGCCGAGCTCGCCGACGCCCTGCCCTACGTTCTGGGCTTCCACCCCGATGACAGCGTGGTGATGATCGCGCTGCACGGACCGCGCGGCCGGTTCGGCGGCAGGCTTCGGCTCGGCATCCCCCGCGTCCGCGAGGAGTGGCCCGAGGTGTGCGATCAGCTCGCCGAATGCCTGATCGGGGGCAGTGAGCGGCGTGGTGACCGGCCCGGCGGGATCGTGCTGTTCCTGTGCCAGGAACCGGCCGAGGGCGAGTCCGGGCGGGAGGTGATGGAGCGGCTGCGGCCCCTCGCCCAGCGTCTGCGCACCGCGTGCGGCGGCCTCGAGGTGCCGGTCTTCGAGGCGCTGTGCCTCTCCGACGGCCGGTTCTGGTCGTATGTCTGTCCCGACCGGCGGTGCTGTCCGCCGGAAGGGGTGCCGCTCGCCATGCCGGGCACCTCGGTGATGGCCGCGGCCGCGACCTTCGCGGGGGTGCACGTGCGCGGTTCGCTGCGCGAGATGGAGGCCAGGCTCGCGCCGCTCACCGGGGCTCGCGCCGAGGGGCAGGAGCGGACGCTCGACATGGCCGGGAGCCGGCTCGTGCCGAAGATCCTGGGAGGTGTGGACTGTGCCGCCGTGCGGGAGGAGACCCTGGACCTCGCGCGCCGGATGATGGACCGCTTGCGCGGCGCGCCGCCGATCGCGGACCCGGGCGCGGCCGATGCCCGCGACGACGGCCTGCTGGACGACGAGGAGGCCGCGTCGGTGATCATCGGGCTACAGGACAGGATGGCGCGCGACCGGGCCGCCCAGTGGATGGAGGGGCCGGACGCCGAGGCGGCGCTGCGGCTGTGGCGCGCACTGGCCCGCCGCTGCGTCGGCTCGTACGGGGAGCACGCCGCAGCCCCGCTCACCCTTGCCGGGTGGGTCGCCTGGTCATCCGGCGACGAGCCCTCGGCCCGGGTCGCGCTCGGCCGGGCGCTGCGGGTCGATCCGCACTACCTCTTCGCCAAGCTGCTCCATCAGGCGTGCAACGAGGGGCTCGATCCCGAGCTGTTGCGTCAGTGTCTTCGCCGGGACGGTGCGGACCAGGCGATGCACGCCGCGGTCCATGACGAGCTGCGACGGCTCGACGGCACGGCCACCGGCACGGCTCCCGAGCCCGCGAGTGCGGAACCCCCGGCGACGGACGGCGGAGGGCATCCGGAGCGGGCCGGACGGCGCTGGCCCGCGCGTACCACCGGACCGGGCGGCCCCACCGGACCGGGAGCGTCCGCTGCCAGGCGGCGGCCGGAGGGCAGGGCCCGGACCCGGCGCAGGTCGGGCGGGCGCGGCACGCGCAGCCGCCGCTGACCACGGGCGGCGCCGGACGGGCCGTCAGGAATGCCATGGAGTGATCACCCCATGCGGAAGGAGATGCGAACGCCGAACGGGAAAACGCCTGGGAGAGCGCTTTTCGGAACATCGCCGATCATGCTCAACGGCCTGATTATCGTCAGGCAGACGACTATGATCGAGTCATGCCCTACGACCCATCGGCCTTCCCGGCTTTCGCCGTCACCGTGGATCTGGTCGTGCTCACCGTGCGGCGGCACGCGCTGTGTGCGCTGGCCGTCCGTCGCGGCGAGCCACCCTTCAAGGGGCGATGGGCGCTGCCCGGCGGTTTCGTACGCGCCGACGAGGACCTGACCGCCGCCGCGGCCAGGGAGCTGGCCGAGGAGACCGGGCTGCACGCCCATGACCCGGCGCTTCCGGTCCCGCCGAACGCCGCACACCTCGAACAGCTCGCCACCTACGGCGACCCGAAGCGGGATCCCAGGATGCGGGTGGTCAGCGTCGCACATCTGGCGCTGGCGCCCGACCTGCCCGCGCCCCGGCCCGGGGGCGACGCCCACAGCGTCCGCTGGGCCCCGGTGGAGTCGCTGCTCGACCAGGAAGGAGCCTTCAGCCGGGACGCGGACCTGGCCGCCCCGCTCGCCTTCGACCACGCCCGCATCCTGGCGGACGGCGTCGAGCGCGCCCGCTCCAAGATCGAATACTCCTCGCTGGCCACCGCCTTCTGCCCGCAGGAGTTCACGGTCGGCGAGCTGCGCCGGGTGTACGAGGCGGTGTGGGGCGTGGCTCTGGATCCGCGCAACTTCCACCGCAAGGTCACCGGAACCCCGGGATTCCTGGTGCCCACCGGGGGCACGACGACCCGTCAGGGCGGTCGTCCCGCGCAGCTGTTCCGGGCCGGGGGTGCCACGCTGCTCAACCCGCCCATGCTTCGTCCCGAGGTGTGACGGCCTGTGACACGACGACTCATCAAGGGGTGTATGTGACGACGAAATAGGACATAGCGGGTTACCGTGCTCCGGTACACACCAGTCCCCACGTGCCACCGAGCGGTTCCATGCCCCGCGGGAGAAGCCATGATCCAGGCCACCGGACTGACCAGCGCCCGCCGTCGCAACCACGCGCCCGCCGTCGACGATCTCACCTTCGAGGCCCCGCCGCGCCGTGTCACCGCCTTGCTCGGTGGTCCCGGCGCCGGGAAGACCAGCGCGTTGCGGCTGCTGCTTCAGCTCGACCGGGGCCAAGGCTCCGCGTTCTTCCGGGGCCGCCCCCTGCACCGCATCCGGCGCCCGGCCCGTGAGATCGGCGTCCTCCTCGACGATGTCCCGGGACATCCGGGGCGCACCGTGCGCGGTCATCTGAGAATGCTCGGTGCCGCCGCCGGGGTGCCCGCCACGCGCGCCGATGTCGTCCTCGACGTCGTCGGCCTCACGGATCTGGCGGACGAGCGCCTCGGCGACCTGGCCCTCGGGATGGAGCGCCGCCTCGGCATCGCCACCGCGCTGCTCGGAGACCCGCACGCCCTCGTGCTGGACGAACCGGCCCGGGGCCTGTCGGCCCGCGAGACCGACTGGCTCAACGGACTGCTGCGCGGATTCGCCGACCAGGGCGGCGCCGTGCTGATCACCACCGAGGACGCCGAAGGGGTCGTCCGCGTCGCGGACCGCGTCCTCACGCTGGAAGAGGGCCGGCTGGTGGCCGATCAGTCGGTCGACGAGTTCGCCCGTACCCGGCTGCGCCCCCGCGTCGTCGTCCGCTCACCGCTCGCCGGACGGCTGGCCGCCGTCCTGGAGGAGGAGGCCCATGCCGCCCGGGAGGCGGCGGAGGTCGAGCGGCGCGCGGAGCGTGCGGCGGCGGCCGAAGCGGCGGCTCGCGCCCAGGCGGAGGAGGCCGCGGCCGAGGGTGAGGCCAAGGGTGGGATCAAGCTCAAGGCCACATCCAGGTTCGGCGGCCTCGGCCGCGCCAAGGACACGACGCAGGCCGAGGGCGACACCGCGCCCGCGGGAGCGAGCGCGCCCGAGGCGGATGCCGAGCCCGCCACGGTTCCCGTGCCTGTCCCGGGGCCCGGCGCCGCGGCCCCCGTGAGTGTCTTGGCCGAGGCGGAACCCGAGGCCGAGGAGGAGGCGGTCGCCGACCCGTTCTCGGTGGTGCGGGACGACGAGACCCGCATCTCCGTCTACGGCCTGCCCAGCGCCTCCGTCGGCGAGGCCGCCTACCGCCACGGCATCGTGGTGCACCGGCTGGTCGAGGAGACGGCCGACCTGGGACCCGCGACCCCCGCGGGAGCCCGCGCCCGCGCCCCCGAGACCTCGTCGCCCCGGGTGCTCCACAGGCTCCGGCTTCCGGGCCCCGCCTGGCCGATGCGGTACGAACTGCGCCGCGCCACCGGAGTGCGGTCCAGCTGGCTGATCGGCGCGGCGGCGCTCGCGCTCTCGCTCCTCGCGTCCGTGCTGCTGGCCCGCGACGGCGGTGCCGGGGAGCTGCACCGGCTGACCGGCTGGCCCACCGACCTTCCGCTGCCGCCCATCGCGATCGCCGCCGGGCTGCTGGGCGCCCTGGCCTTCGGCGACGAGTTCCGCTATCCGGCGCTGGCCCCCGCCCGGGACGCCGTACCGCAACAGATCGGTCTGCTGGCCGCCAAGTTCGTCGTCTGCGCGGTCGGTGCCACGCTGCTCTCGCTCGGCGCCATCGTCCTCGACAGCGCGGCGCTCCTCCTGCTCGTCGGCGGAAACGCGGTGCCGCTCCCGAGCGACTGGCCGGTGCTGATGGCGAGCGTTTTCGGCCTCACCATCGGCTGCTCTTGGGCCGGACTGCTCGCCGCGGGTGTCTTCCGGTCCACCGCGCTCGGGCTGGCCACGCTCCTCGCGGTGCCGCTCCTGGCGGTTCCCGTGGTCCGGCGCGCGATGGACGAGCCGTCGCTGCACTCGCTCGTCGGGCTGCCGCACCGGCTGCGCGCCGTGGCGCTGGACCGTCCGCCGTCCATGCTCAACCGGGGAGTGGCGGCCGTGCTGCGGCTCGCGGGCCAGCCCGTGGGACAGGCCCTGATGCTGTCGGTGGCGGTGCTGCTGTTCGCTTACGCCCTCACCGGGCTGCGCGGCAGAAGAGCCCGCCAGTAGACGGCCCTGCCGCGGACCGGGACGCAGGGGCCGGTCCGCGGCAGGGGATTCTGTGCCCCGGGAGCGGCTCGTCGATGGTCGCGCAGGGGCTGCTCATGAAGTGGTCGCAACTCCGGTGAAGGGTGCCGCTTTCTGTCCGAATCAGCGTCAATTGTGAGGTAATGGGCGATCACCCTTTCGTGTGCTTTTCACCAAAGACCTCAAGGGTCTCCGGAGCGTCGCCGACAAAGGATGCGTGAGTACCCTTGCGCACACCACCATGACCGCGGCTCGCCCCGCCGACTCCGGCCTCGCCGGCTCGGGCGAGCTTGACCGCTACTCCTACGCCGACGCCCCCGGCGCCGACCGCGGCAGTGCCCCCTCCTGGGACGGCGCGGACGCGGAGATCGGCCGGGTGGGCCGCCGCGCGGCCGGCAACCGGGGCCGCGGGCTGCACGGCCAACTCGTTCAGCAGCTCGGCCAGATGATCGTTTCCGGCGACCTGGGCGCGGACCGCCCGCTGGTCCCGGAGGAGATCGGCCAGCGCTTCGAGGTCTCCCGCACCGTCGTCCGGGAATCGCTGCGCGTCCTCGAAGCCAAGGGCCTGGTCAGCGCCCGTCCCAACGTCGGCACCCGGGTCCGCCCGGTCAGCGACTGGAACCTGCTGGATCCGGACATCATCGAGTGGCGTGCCTTCGGGCCGCAGCGTGACGACCAGCGCCGCGAGCTGTGCGAGCTGCGCTGGACGATCGAGCCGCTCGCGGCGCGCCTCGCCGCGGGGCACGGCCGCGAGGACGTGCAGCAGCGGCTGGCCGACATGGCGGAGATCATGGGGCACTCGCTGACCCAGGGTGACACTCTCACCTTCTCCCGCGCCGACGCCGAGTTCCACGCCCTGCTGCTCCAGGTCGGGGGCAACCGGATGCTGGAGCACCTGGCGGGCATCGTCGCCGCCGCGCTCCATGTCTCCGGCGCGCCGGCCAGCGGCTGTGACCGGCTCACCGAGGCGAGCGTCGGCCACCACCGCCGGATCGTCGAGGCGGTCGGGTCGGGAGACGCCGCCGCGGCCGAAGGGGCGATGCGCCAACTCCTGACCGTCCACCCGGATCTCGATCACGCCGAGGTCGGGGTGCCCGCGCCGCGCGAGCACTGACCCCGCGGCGCGTACGGCGCCCGGGGCGTACGGCGTATGGCATGCCGCGGGCGGCGGGCCGCCGGCGGTGAGCGGGGTACGGCGTACGGAGCGGCGTCGCCGGATCCCGCCCGCGGGTTCGGCGGCGCGGCGCGGAGCCTGGCGACGGCGCGGAAACGTGGAGTGCGGGACGTGACATGAGACGCAGTACGGGCTGACCAGGAAGGCCGCCCGGGAGTCGGCGCGTGATCGACTCGGAGTTATCTGTCCCGTTGGGTGGGTATTAAGACCGATATGTGGTGTGACTCGGGCCACGACGATTGGGCGTAACGCTCTTTGGGGCAGCGCGATGATTAAAGAGGTGGCAGCCGCGGAGGGAATACGGATGTCGCTCGCGACGCTGTACTCCTCCGCACTCCGCCCGCGCGCCGTCGGTTCATCCCTGCCGGCGGTCGTCGGCTCCGGTCCACAGCGGACGGGGCCGGAAGCCGTTTCCAACGTTCCGAGAGGTTGTTCGTGTCGGCCAGCACATCCCGTACGCTCCCGCCGGAGATCGCCGAATCCGAGTCTGTCATGGCGCTCATCGAGCGGGGAAAGGCTGAGGGGCAGATTGCCGGCGATGACGTGCGTCGGGCCTTCGAGGCTGACCAGATTCCGCCAACCCAGTGGAAGAACGTTCTGCGCAGCCTCAACCAGATCCTCGACGAGGAGGGTGTGACGCTGATGGTCAGTGCCGCAGAGGCGCCCAAGCGCACCCGCAAGAGCGTCGCAGCGAAGAGTCCGGCAAAGCGCACCGCCACCAAGACCGTCGCGGCCAAGACGGTCGCCGCCAAGAAGGCCCCCGCTGCTCCGGCCGCTCCCGCGGCCGCCGCGGGAGGCCCGGCCGAGGAGGCGTCGGCGCCCCCCGCGAAGAAGGCCGCCGCCAAGAAGACCACCGCCAAGAAGGCGGCGGCGAAGAAGACCACCGCCGCGAAGAAGACGGTCGCGAAGAAGACCACCCCCAAGAAGGACGTCACCGACGAGATCCTCGAGGCCGAGGACGTCATCGAGGAGGTGCCGACGGGCGGCAAGCCGGCCCCCGAGGGTGCCGAGCCGGAGCCGGAGAACGCGGGCTTCGTGCTCTCCGACGAGGACGAGGACGACGCCCCCGCGCAGCAGGTCGCCGCGGCCGGCGCCACCGCCGACCCGGTCAAGGACTACCTGAAGCAGATCGGTAAGGTCCCGCTGCTCAACGCCGAGCAGGAGGTCGAGCTCGCGAAGCGGATCGAGGCCGGTCTGTTTGCCGAGGACAAGCTCGCCAACTCCGACAAGCTCGCCCCCAAGCTCAAGCACGAGCTGGAGATCATCGCCGAGGACGGCCGCCGCGCCAAGAACCATCTCCTGGAGGCCAACCTCCGTCTGGTGGTCTCCCTGGCCAAGCGCTACACGGGCCGCGGCATGCTCTTCCTGGACCTGATCCAGGAGGGCAACCTGGGTCTGATCCGCGCCGTCGAGAAGTTCGACTACACCAAGGGCTACAAGTTCTCGACGTACGCCACCTGGTGGATCCGCCAGGCGATCACGCGTGCCATGGCCGACCAGGCCCGCACCATCCGTATCCCGGTGCACATGGTCGAGGTCATCAACAAGCTCGCGCGGGTGCAGCGCCAGATGCTCCAGGACCTGGGTCGTGAGCCCACTCCGGAGGAGCTGGCCAAGGAGCTGGACATGACCCCCGAGAAGGTCATCGAGGTCCAGAAGTACGGCCGTGAGCCGATCTCCCTGCACACCCCGCTGGGTGAGGACGGGGACAGCGAGTTCGGTGACCTCATCGAGGACTCCGAGGCCGTCGTCCCGGCCGACGCCGTGAGCTTCACCCTGCTCCAGGAGCAGCTGCACTCGGTGCTCGACACGCTCAGCGAGCGCGAGGCGGGCGTGGTGTCCATGCGCTTCGGCCTCACCGACGGTCAGCCGAAGACGCTCGACGAGATCGGCAAGGTCTACGGCGTGACGCGTGAGCGCATCCGCCAGATCGAGTCCAAGACCATGTCGAAGCTGCGCCACCCGTCCCGCTCCCAGGTCCTCCGGGACTACCTGGACTGACGGGCGGCTTCCGCGCCGCACAGCGCCAACACGAAGGCCGGGGCCTCCTCGGAGGGCCCGGCCTTCGTGCTGTCGGAAGCGCCGTCCGCGGAACGTGCTGCCCGGGGACGAATCACTCGGTTGGCCCAGGGCGGCCCGCCCCGATTGGACCTCCCCGGGATGCGGATCACGCCGGGCGGGGTGACGCTGGGTGGGCGACTCGCTCCGTACGGTCAGGAGGCTGCATGCGTAAGTCGCTGCCCTCGTCCCCCGCCCGCCTCGCCATGCTGCTCGCGGCCGCGCTCGCGCTGCTGTTGCTCGCGCCCGGCCCGGCGACGGCCGATCGTGCCGTGGTGGGTGGGCACCGGGTTCGTACGGCCGAGGCGCCCTGGGTTGTCGCGCTGGCCAGCCGTGAGCTGTTCGGGGAGAAGCGCTCGGGCCAGTTCTGCGGCGGTGTGGCGGTGACCCCCACGAAGGTCATCACGGCGGCGCACTGCCTGAGCCGGGCGGTGCTGGGCAAGAAGTGGCAGGAGGTGCGGGACCTGCGGGTGATCGTCGGCCGCAATGATCTGCGCGGGACCCGCGGGGTGGAGATGGCGCCCGCGAAGGTGTGGGTCAACCCGGCGTACCAGTCCGACGACCGGGCCGGTGACATCGCGGTGCTCACCCTGGGGCGGCCGCTGCCGCCCGCCTACGTCATCCGCATGGCGCGGGCCGGGGATCCGGCGTACCGGGCCGGGAGCAAGGCGCTGGTGTACGGCTGGGGTGATACGGACGGTGACGGCAGCTATGCGCTGACGCTGCGGGCCACGGCGGTACGCGTCCTGACCGACGCGACGTGCCGGAGCGCCTATCCCGGCAACGCGGAGGGCGATTACCAGTCGGCTTCGATGGTCTGTGCCGGGGTTCCGGGTGGCGGCCGGGACGCCTGTCAGGGGGACAGCGGAGGTCCGCTGGTCGCCGACGGGCGGCTGGTGGGCCTGGTGTCGTGGGGGAGTGGCTGTGCGGTGGCCGGACGGCCGGGCGTCTACACCCGGATCTCGGCGGTGGTGTCGCTGGTGGCCGCGTATGGCTGAGGCGGCCGAGGGGGTGCCTCAGGTCCGCCGCGGGGTCCGAGAGGCCCGGGAGGGGCCCGGAGGGGTCCCCGGGGTCCTGGGCGCCGGACGGCGTCAGCGGTCGCGACACGCCACGACGAGCGCGGGCGGCCCTCCCCTGGCTGGGGCGGGCCGCCCGACGTCCGGCCCTTGGCCGGTTTCGCTCGTCGTCGTGGCGCGAGGCGTCAGCGTTCGTCGTCCGACGCAGACGCCGGAGCGGCGGTCAGCCGCTCGGTCTCGTCCTGTATTTCCGCGGCGATCTTCTTGAGTTCCGGCTCGAACTTGCGACCGTGGTGGGCGCAGAAGAGCAGTTCACCGCCGCTCATCAGGACGACGCGCAGGTATGCCTGGGCGCCGCAGCGGTCGCAGCGGTCAGCGGCCGTCAGCGGGCTCGCGGGGGTCAGAACAGTAGTCACGTCGCCTCTTCTCTAGCTCGACGAGCTGTCGTACCAGGGTCAACATCCAACCAGCCCGATATCGTTCCCGCTCGTGGCTTTTTCTCAAAAATTGCTTCTGAGTGGGCCGGATGGTGACGGTTGGCGGCGAATGAGCCGTATTGCGTTGGTTTACGGATTCACGTCGCTTGTCGGGTTTTGTCCCCCCGGCCGGGTTGCCGGTTGTGAATGAGGACGTGCCCGGAGCCTAAATGGTTCATGCCTCCAAGGGAACGTGATGTGTGCTTCACGCCAAACGGGCTATCGAACGTACGAGCGAAAACAGGGCGGCCTGGACTAGGATGGACGTTTCACGGGTGGCGGCACGAAGGCTCTATCAGGCCTCGGTACGCTCTGACGGGCGACCCGTGCCACCATCGTGCCCACAGTTGGGCCAACAGAAATTCAGCGAGGAGCGAACCGCGTGACCGCCGACACGTCCGTGCCGTCCACTGCGATGCTGACCGGAGCAGACCGGGGCGGCTCCAACTACACCGCGCGGCACCTTCTCGTCCTCGAGGGGCTCGAGGCAGTGCGCAAGCGGCCCGGTATGTACATCGGATCGACCGACAGTCGCGGTCTCATGCACTGCCTCTGGGAGATCATCGACAACTCCGTGGACGAGGCCCTGGGCGGCTATTGTGACCGCATCGAGGTGCATCTGCACGACGACGGTTCCGTGGAGGTCCGGGACAACGGCCGGGGGATCCCGGTCGACGTCGAGCCCAAGACCGGGCTGTCCGGTGTCGAGGTCGTGATGACCAAGCTGCACGCCGGCGGCAAGTTCGGCGGCGGAGCGTACGCGGCCTCCGGCGGTCTGCACGGCGTCGGCGCCTCCGTGGTGAACGCGCTGTCCAGCCGCCTCGACGTCGAGGTGGACCTGCACGGCAAGACCCACTCGATCAGCTTCCGGCGCGGCGTCCCCGGAATCTTCACCGAATCCGGACCGGACGCCCCCTTCGACCCCTCCAGCGGCCTCCTCAAGGGCAAGCGGGTCCCCAAGACCCGCACCGGTACCCGCATCCGCTACTGGTCGGACCGGCAGATCTTCCTCAAGGACGCCAAGCTCTCCCTGGAGACGCTGCACGCCCGCGCCCGCCAGACCGCCTTCCTGGTGCCGGGCCTGACGCTGGTCGTCCGGGACGAGCGGGCTCTCGAGGGCCGGGAGGGGCCCGTCGAGGAGGAGTTCCGCTACGACGGCGGCATCAGCGAGTTCTGCGAGTACCTCGCCCAGGACAAGGCCGTCTGCGACGTGCTGCGCCTGTCCGGGCAGGGCACCTTCAAGGAGACCGTGCCGGTCCTCGACGAGCGTGGCCACATGACGCCGACCGAGGTCACCCGGGAGATGGGCGTCGACATCGCGCTGCGCTGGGGCACCGGCTACGACGCCACCACCAAGTCCTTCGTGAACATCATCGCCACACCCAAGGGCGGCACGCACGTCTCCGGCTTCGAGCGCTCGGTCACCAAGACCGTCAACGAGGTGCTGCGCTCCGCCAAGCTGCTGCGCGTCGCCGAGGACGACGTCGTCAAGGACGACGTCATGGAGGGCCTGACCGCCGTCGTGACCGTGCGGCTCGCGGAGCCGCAGTTCGAGGGGCAGACCAAGGAGGTGCTGGGCACCTCGGCCGCCTCCCGGATCGTGGCCAATGTGGTCGCCAAGGAGCTGAAGGCGTTCCTGACGTCCGCCAAGCGGGACGCCAAGCAGCAGGCCCGCGCCGTCCTGGAGAAGGTCGTCGCCGCGGCCCGTACGCGCATCGCGGCCCGCCAGCACAAGGAGGCGCAGCGCCGCAAGACCGCGCTGGAGTCCTCCTCGCTGCCCGCGAAGCTGGCCGACTGCCGCAGCGACGACGTGGACCGCAGCGAACTGTTCATCGTCGAGGGCGACTCGGCGCTCGGTACGGCCAAGCTCGCCCGGAACTCCGAGTTCCAGGCGCTGCTGCCGATCCGCGGCAAGATCCTCAACGTCCAGAAGTCGTCCGTGTCGGACATGCTGAAGAACGCCGAGTGCGGATCGATCATCCAGGTCATAGGGGCCGGTTCGGGCCGTACGTTCGACATCGACGCGGCCCGCTACGGCAAGGTGATCTTCCTTGCCGACGCCGATGTCGACGGCGCCCACATCCGCTGTCTGCTGCTCACCCTCTTCCAGCGCTACATGCGGCCGATGGTGGAGCAGGGGCGGGTCTTCTCGGCCGTGCCGCCGTTGCACCGGGTGGAGCTGATCAACCCGAAGCGGGGTCAGGAGAAGTACCTCTACACGTACTCCGACAACGAGCTGCGGGAGACGCTGCTGGACCTGGAGCGCCGTGGGGTCCGCTACAAGGACGGCATCCAGCGCTACAAGGGTCTCGGCGAGATGGACGCCGACCAGCTCGCGGAGACGACGATGGACCCGCGTCACCGCACGCTGCGGCGCATCAACATCAGCGATCTGGAGGCCGCCGAGCAGGCGTTCCACCTGCTCATGGGCAACGAGGTCGCGCCGCGCAAGGAGTTCATCACCAACTCGGCGGCGACCCTGGACCGGTCGCGCATCGACGTCTGAGGCATCTGAGGTACCTGAGGCCTCTGAGGCGTCCGAGGCGTCCGAGGAGTCCGGGCGACGTCTGAAGCGGCCGTCTCTCCACCCCCGGGTGGAGAGACGGCGTCCACCCGGAATCCGCCCTGGCTCCGATCTCCGTGGCCGGGCCCGTCCGTAGCGTCGGGAGCGTTGTCGTTCCCGCCCCACGGAGGCTCTTGTCATGCCGGAACTCGCCCGGGTCGTGCTCATCGCCGCGGTCGTTCGTGATCGTGCTCGTACGGCAGTTCCGGCCGCAGAAGGTGACCGAGGACGCGCGGCGCTGGTGGGTGGTGCCGGTGGTGCTCGGCTACCTGGCCCCGCGTGAACCCGGGCTGATCGACCACGACCACCGCGTGGCCGCCGCGGCGCTACTTCCTGCGGGATTCGGCCGCGGCCGAGGGCGCCCGCTTCGTACGGGAGGGTGAGCCGCGGACGCTGACCGCGGAGGCGGGACTCACGCTCCGCCGGGTCGCCCAGGAGGCGCTGACGAACGTCCGCAAGCACGCGCCGGGCGCCCGGGTGGAGCTGCGGCTGGGCTACGCCGCGCCGCGGTCTCGCTCGAGGTCCGCGACAGCGGTGCCCGCTCGGCACCGGCCGCCGCCGGTCTGACCGTCAGTGGCGCCGGGTACGGTCTGCTCGGAATGCGCGAGTGCGCCGAACTCCTCGGCGGCACGCTGGAGGCGGGACCAGAGGGGGAGCGGTTCGCGGAGCGAGACGGGTCCGACCGGGGCGAGTCCGGGCGGGACACCGCCGCCGGGCCGCTGCCGGACGGGCTCACGACCCGCGAGGCGGAGGTCCTGGCGCTGGTCGCCGAGGGGCTGTCCAACCCGGAGATCGCGCGCCGACTGATGATCGCGCCCGCCACCGTGAAGACGCACATCAACAACCTGTTCGCGAAGACCGCGGTCCGCGACCGCGCCCAGGCCGTGCGCTACGCCTACCGCTACGGCATCGCCGCTCCACGGGACGACGATTCCGGGTCGTTCATCACCTGAGTCACCTGATGGGGTGAACGTCCGGTATTGGAGTATCCGGGATCTTCTCCCTCTGTCCATCCTTGGGCACGCCAACGCGGCAGTGAACAAGGAGCTTTCGGGTGGACATGCACAACGCGCGCGATGCCGGGGCGGCCCGGCTGGACGATCCCTGGTACGACGCGCTCGCCTCCGGCTGGGGCGGGCCGGACGAGACGGCCGGTCCGCCCCGGCGCGCCCGCCCGCCCGCCGCCGAGGAGGTGTACACGGAGGTGCACGGCAGCGCCGCGTTCCAGGAGGTGCGCAGGCGTTACCGCCGCTTCGTCTTCCCCGCGGTCGCCGCCTTCCTGCTCTGGTACCTCGCGTATGTGGTGGCGGCGACGACCGCGCCCGGTGTGATGGCCCGCCCGGTGGCGGGGTCGCTCAACGTCGCGATGGTCGCGGGGCTCGCGCAGTTCGCCACCACGTTCCTGCTGACGTGGGCGTACGCCCGCCATGCCCGGCTGCGCAGGGACCGGGTCGCGCTGGAGCTGCGCTGGGTGACGCAGGAGATGATGCGGGGGCACGGGCGGTGACGGGAAATCAGCAGAGCCTCGCGCTGCTGCTCTTCGGCGTCTTCGTGGCCGCCACGCTCGCGATCACCACGTGGGCGAGCCGCCGGCGGCAGGGCTCCCCGGAGGAGTTCTACGCGGGCGGGCGGCTGTTCTCGCCGATGGAGAACGGCTTCGCCATCGCGGGCGACTACATGTCGGCCGCCTCCTTCCTCGGCATCTCCGGCCTCATCGCGCTCTTCGGCTACGACGGGGTGCTCTACTGCGTCGGCTTCCTGGTGGCCTGGCTGGTGGTGCTGCTGCTGGTCGCCGAACTCGTCCGCAACTGCGGCCGGTTCACCCTCGCCGACGTGCTGGCCGCGCGGATGAGCGAGCGCCCGGTCCGGATCGCCGCGGGCGTCTCCTCGGTCACCGTCTGCGTGCTCTACCTCGTCGCCCAGATGGTCGGCGCGGGCAGCCTGGTCGCCCTGCTGCTGGACGAGACGGGGGCCCGGGCCCGGTCCTGGACGGTCATCGGCGTCGGCACGCTGATGGTGGTCTTCGTCGCGCTGGGCGGGATGCGGGCCACGACCTGGATCCAGATCGTGAAGGCCGTCCTGCTGATGGGCGGCGCGGTGGCGCTCACCGTGCTCGTCCTGGTCCGCTTCCACGGCGACATCGACAGCCTGCTGAGCACCGCGGCGCGGCACAGCGGGCAGGGCAGCGACTTCCTCGCCCCGGGGCTCGCGTACGGCGACGGCTGGACCGCCCGGCTGGACTTCGTGAGCCTGGGCGTCGCCCTCGTGCTGGGCACCGCGGGGCTGCCGCACATCCTCTCGCGCTTCTACACCGTGCCGACCGCCCCGGCCGCCCGCCGGTCCGTCATCTGGTCGATCGGGCTGATCGGCGGCTTCTACCTGATGACGATCGTGCTGGGCTTCGGCGCGGCGGCCGTGCTGGGCACCGATGCCGTGCGCAGCTCCAACGCGGCGGGCAACACGGCCGTGCCGCTGCTCGCGCTCGATCTCGGCGGGGGCGCGGGATCGACGGGCGGGACCGTGCTGTTCGCGATCGTCGCCGCCGTCGCGTTCGCCACCATCCTCGCCGTCGTCGCCGGGATCACCCTCGCCTCCTCGGCCTCCGTCGCCCACGACCTGTACGCCTCGCTGAGCCGCCGCAAGGACCGCACACCGCGCAGCGAGGTCGCGGTCGCGCGGGTCGCGGCGGTCGGGATCGGGGCGGCGGCGATCGGCCTCGGGCTGCTCGCCGACGACCTCAACGTGGCCTTCCTGGTGGGGCTCGCCTTCGCGGCCGCCGCGTCGGCGAACCTCCCGGTGCTGCTGTACTCGCTGTTCTGGCGGCGGTTCACCACGCGCGGAGCGGTGTGGTCGGTCTACGGAGGGCTGGTCCCGGCGGTGGTGCTGGTGGTGTTCTCCCCGGTGGTCTCCGGCGGGCCCGACGCGATCTTCTCCGGGGTGGACTTCCATCTCTTCCCGCTCCAGAACCCCGGGCTGGTCTCGGTCCCCCTCGGCTTCCTCGCCGGCTGGCTCGGCACGGTCCTCTCCGACGAGGCCACGGACGCCCGCGGGCACGCGGCCCGGCACGCGGAGACGGAGGTGCGGGCCCTCACCGGGGCGGGCGCGGCCTGAGGGCGCCGCGCGCCCCCGGGCTCAGACCCAGTCGTAGCGGTGTTCCGGGCGGCCGGTCTCGCCGTACTTGAGGCTGAGCCGCACCCGGCCCGTGCGCTCCAGGAGCTTCAGATAGCGCTGGGCGGTCTGTCTGCTGAGCGACGCGCGCTCGGCGACCTCCTGGGCCGACAGCGGGCCGTCGGCGCCGCGCAGCACCTCCCGTACGAGGTCGGCGGTGAGCGCCGAGTGGCCCTTGGGCAGCTCGGCGGGGCCCGCCGACGCGCCGCCCAGGGCACCGAAGATCCGGTCCACCTGGTCCTGTCCGGCCTCGCCGCCGCCCGCCAGGGCGCGGCGCAGCGCCGCGTAGCCCTCCAGCTTGGCGCGCAGCCCGGCGAACGTGAACGGCTTGACCAGGTACTGGAGCGCGCCGTTGCGCATCGCGGCCTGCACGGTGCCGATGTCGCGGGCGGCGGTCACCATGATGATGTCCGTGTGATGGCCCAGCTGCCGCAGCCGCCCCACCAGCGCGAGTCCGGTCTCGTCCGGCAGGTAGTGGTCGAGCAGGACGAGGTCGGCGTGGCCGCGCTCCAGGAAGGCCAGCGCGTCGGCGGCCGTGTGCGCCTGCCCGGCGACGCGGAAGCCCGCCACCTTCCCGACGTACGCCGCGTTGACGCGGGCGACCCGTACGTCGTCGTCCACGACCAGTACCCCGATGAGACCGCCCGGGCCGGTGTCCGATGTCATCGCGGCTCTCCTGTCGCGGTCAGCGGCGCGTTGGCCGGTTCCCCGGCCGGTTCCTGGGTCAGCGCCTCGGGGAGGACGACGGTGAACTCGGCGCCGCCGCCGTCACGGTCGGCCACCCGTGCGCTGCCGCCCTGGCGCTCGGCGAGGCGGCGCACCAGGGCCAGCCCGATGCCGCGCTGTCCGTGCGCGGGCGGCTTCTTGGTGGACCAGCCCTCGGTGAACACCAGGTCGCGCCGGTCGGCGGGGATGCCGGGCCCGGTGTCCGAGACCCGCAGCAGCACCGTACGGTCGTCCGCGCACAGCTCCACCTCGACCCGCGGCTCGGCCGAACCGACCGCCGCGTCCAGCGCGTTGTCGATCAGGTTGCCGACGATCGTCACCAGCCCCGGCGGATCCACCAGCCGGTCCGGCAGCAGGGTGCCCTCGGCGATGCGCAGGGACACCCCGCGCTCCGTGGCGACCGTGGCCTTGCCGACCAGCAGGGCGGCCAGCAGCGGATCGTGCACCCGCTCGGTGACCTGCTCGGCGGTGGCACGGTGGACGCCGACCGCCTCGGTGATGAACTCCACGGCCTCCTCGTGGAGTTCGAGTTCGAGCAGGCCGAGGAGGGTGTGCATCCGGTTGGCGTGTTCGTGGTCCTGGGCGCGCAGGGCGTCGATCAGCCCGCGGGTGCCGTCCAGTTCGCGGCCGAGCCGTTCCAGTTCGGTGCGGTCGCGCAGGGTGGCCACCGCGCCGCCGTCGTCCGTGGGCATCCGGTTGGCGACCAGCACCCGGCCGCCGCTGACGGTCAGCAGATCGGCGCCGGTGACCCGCCCCGCCAGCACATCGGTCGTGCGGCCGGGCGGCAGCACCGCCTCCAGGGGCTGTCCGGTGTCCTCGGCGCGCAGGTCCAGCAGCCGCTGCGCCTCGTCGTTCATCAGCCGGATGCGGCCGTGCGCGTCGAGCGCGACGACGCCCTCGCGGATGCCGTGCAGCATGGCCTCGCGCTCGGCGAGCAGCGCGGAGATGTCGGAGAAGGCCAGGTCATGGGTGCGCCGCTGGAGCCTGCGGGACACCAGATAGGCCGCCAGGGCGCCGACGGCGAGCGCGCCGCCCGCGTACGCGAGCATCCCGGGCAGCGTGCCGAGCAGCCGTCCGCGCACGGTCTCGTACGCGATGCCGACCGACACCGCGCCCACGATGCGGCCGTCCCTGTCGCGCAGCGGCACCTTGCCGCGGGCCGAGCGGCCGAGCGTGCCGTTGTCGATCTGCATGACCTCATGGCCCGCGAGGGCTTGCTCGGGGCTGGTCGAGACGTGCTTGCCGATCTCGTCAGGGGAGGTGTGCGACCAGCGGACCCCGCGCCGATCCATGATCACGACGTACTCGGCGCCGGTCGCGCGGCGGATGCGCTCCGCCGCGGCCTGGACCGGTCCTCCCCGGCTGGGCCGGGTGTGCTGGAGCGCCGTGACCAGCCGCGGCTCGGAGGCCGTGGTCTGGGCGATGGACAGCGCCCGGCGCATGGCCTGGTCGTCGAGCTGGGAGCCGAGCGGGCGCAGGAAGAGGCCGGTCGCGAGCACGGTGACGCCCGTGGCGATGGCCAGCTGCATCAGCAGCACCTGGGAGAAGACGCGTCGGGGCCAGCCGATGCGCCACCTTGTGGCCGCGGAGGGCGGCCCCGGCGGTATCGCGGCGCTCATGGCAACGAAGGGTAACGAAGGGCAGGGCGAGGGCACGCCCCCGTACCCCCGGCGGCCGCGCGCGGCGGGGGAGGCCGGGGCCGCTGGGGAGAGGGCGGTCGCTCAGCGCCTGGCGGCGGTGACCGTCCGTCCGGCGCGCGCGGGCCGCACGGCCCGGATGCCCACCACGTCCATGCGGGCCGGGGAGCCCAGCGGCGACCCGCAGCTCTGCGGCCGCGGCGGTGCGGCGGCCGCCTGCGCCACGCTCACCCGCCACACCCGGCCGTCGGTGTGCGCCACGGTCACCGACCAGGCGGGGGCGGCGCTCTCGGTGCGTATGACCGTCAGCGCGTCGGCGCCGTCCTCACCGGTCAGCTCGCGGACCGCCAGCTCGGCCGCCTGTCCGGGCCGCTCCCAGGCGGAGCGGCCGCGGCAGCCCTCGGTGGCCACCCGGTTCTCGCGCAGCGCCGCGAGGGTGTCCTTGACGTCCTGGGCGGTGACCCGGCCGTAGGCGTAGCCGTGCGGCAGGACGACGAGCGTCGGCGAGAAGCGGTGGCCGCCGATGTGGGTGATCTCCCAGGTCCCTTCCACCCCGGCGGCGGTCAGCTCGGCGGCCAGCGGGCGGCCGAGCAGCGCGCAGCAGCGGTCGCGCTTGCCGTTGGTGCACACCAGCACCAGCGGATCGCCGGTGTACTCCTCCCACTCCCCGGGGAGGCCGCCGGGAGCGTCGTCGGCCGCACCGGCAAGGCAGCCCGCGTCGCCCGCGCCCAGCGCGGCGAAGTCCAGGCCGAGCAGCTGCCCCGGGTCGGCGAGGGCGGTCGTACGGATCCAGGAGCGGCCGGGCCGGGTGTGCGCCACGAACACCCGGTGACGGCTGCCCGCGTGCAGGTCGGCATGGCGCCCGGGCCGGCGGATCAGCGCGACCCGGACGCCGGTGCCTTCGGCGGCGCGCTCCAGGGCGCGCCCCACGGCCGGGTCCAGGCGGCTGGCGGTCAGGGCCTCGGTGCCCCAGGGGCCCGGTTGTTCGACAAGCAGCCAGGTGGGGGCGGTGGCCGCCGTCCCGGCGAGCGGCTCGGACAGATCCCGGGAAGCGGTCGTGCACGTGCTCACGAAGGTAAGCCTAACCTCTGTCGATCAACTTCGCGCACGGGTGGGGTAATCAGGGTGACGGGGGAGCGAGACGGTCCGGTTCCCCGGGGACGCGCACCCTGTTCCGCGGGGGCCGGGACGGCGGGAGAATGGCCGCTCCGGGGGCGGAGGGGGGTTCTGATGTGCGGGCTGTGGGCGCGGTGGCGCGGACGCCGAGGGAAGCGCGGGGTGCGGCGGCTGGATCCGGCGGTGCGGGCGAGGGTGCGGGCGGCGTACGCCGAGGGGCGGCCGATCCCCGAGGAGCTCGCCCGGCAGGCGGCGCTCGCCGGTGACCGGGAGGGCATGACGGTCTACGGCATCGGGCTCGGCAACCGCGGTGCGTACCCGGAGGCCCTGCACTGGCTCGGCAAGGCGGTGGACGCCGGGGATCTCACCGCGCTGGTGGTGCTCGGCACCCTGCATCTGGACCTCGGCGACCCGACCGGGGCGGAGCGGCACTTCCGGAAGGCGGCCGACCGCGGCCACCCCGGCGCCCGGGTCGCGCTCCGGCAGCTGCGGGCCCGCCGCAACGGCGCCGGGCACTGAGGAGGCGCCGCGCTCGTCGCTCACGGTAGCCGCATGCGCAGGGGCGCGGCACCGCTCCGGTGCCGCGCCCCTGACCGTCCGCTCCCGCCGTGCCTACACCGGCCCGGCGACCACCGCCACCGGCTTGGCGAGCGGCACTCCGGAGCCGTCCCGGCGAGGATCGGGCTCCGGCAGCGGCACCGGGGCGCCGGTGGCCGACGCCGCGCGGGCCGGGGTCGCGCCCGCCCAGGCCAGCACCAGACAGTCCTCGCCCTTGAGGAACCGCTGACAGCGCACCCCGCCCGTGGCCCGCCCCTTGCGCGGGTACTGGTCGAAGGGGGTGAGCTTGGCCGTCTGCTGTACGGAGTCGTCGAGCGTGCCGTGCGTACCCGAGACCGTGAACACCACCGCGTCGGCCGCCGGGTCGACCGCCGTGAACGAGATCACCTTCGCGTCGGGCGCGAGCTTGATGCCCGCCATGCCGCCCGCGGCCCGCCCCTGCGGCCGCACCTGGCCGGCCGGATAGCGCAGCAGATGGGCGTTGTCGGTGATGAAGACCAGATCCTCCTCGCCGGTGCGCAGCTCGACCGCGCCCACGATCCGGTCGCCCTCCTTGAGGCCGATGACCTCCAGCTCCTCCTTGTGGGCCGGATAGTCCGGGACCACGCGCTTGACGACGCCCTGCTCCGTGCCGATCGCGAGCCCCGGCGAGGACTCGTCCAGGGTGGTGAGGCAGATCAGCTCCTCACCCTCCTCCAGGGACAGGAACTCGGCGATCGGCGCCCCGCCCGCCAGGTTCGGGGTCGCGGAGGACTCCGGTAGCTGGGGCAGGTCGATCACCTGGAGCCGCAGCAGCCGCCCCGTCGAGGTCACCGCCCCGACCTCCGCGCGGGCCGTCGCCGGGACCGCCGAGACGATCACGTCGTGCTTGCTGCGCTTGGCCTGCTCGCCCGCGAAGGGCTCGCCGTTCGCCGTACGGGCCAGCAGCCCGGTGGAGGACAGCAGCACCCGGCACGGGTCGTCCGCGACCTCCAGCGGCACCGCGGCCACCGGGGCGTCGGCGGACTCCAGCAGCACCGTGCGCCGCGGGGTGCCGAACTTCTTGCCCACCGTGGCCAGTTCGGAGGAGACCAGCTTGCGCAGCTCGGCGTCCGAGTCGAGGATCCGGGTCAGCTCCTCGATCTCCGCGTTGAGCTTGTCGCGCTCCGACTCCAGCTCGATGCGGTCGAACTTGGTCAGCCGGCGCAGCGGAGTGTCCAGGATGTACTGCGTCTGGACGTCCGACAGGTCGAAGCGGTCCATCAGCGTTTCCTTGGCCTGCGCCGAGTTCTCGCTGGACCGGATGAGGCGGATGACCTCGTCGATGTCGAGCAGAGCCACCAGCAGCCCCTCGACCAGGTGCAGCCGGTTGCGCCGCTTGGTGCGCCGGAACTCGCTGCGCCGCCGCACCACGTCGAAGCGGTGGTCGAGGTAGACCTCCAGCAGCTCCTTGAGCCCCAGCGTGAGCGGCTGGCCGTCCACCAGCGCCACGTTGTTGATGCCGAAGGACTCCTCCATCGGCGTGAGCTTGTAGAGCTGCTCCAGCACGGCCTCCGGGTTGAAGCCGTTCTTGATCTCGATCACCAGGCGCAGGCCGTGCGCACGGTCGGTGAGGTCCTTGACGTCCGCGATGCCCTGGAGCTTCTTCGCGCCGACCAGGTCCTTGATCTTGGAGATGACCTTCTCGGGACCGACGGTGAAGGGCAGTTCGGTGACGACGAGGCCTTTGCGGCGGGGCGTCACGTCCTCCACGGCCACCGTGGCGCGGATCTTGAAGCTGCCGCGCCCCGTCTCGTACGCGTCCCGGACGCCGCTGAGCCCGACGATCTGGCCGCCGGTCGGCAGGTCGGGACCCGGCACATGCCGCATCAGCGTGTCGAGGTCCGCGCCCGGGTGCTTGATCAGGTGGCGGGCGGCGGCGACCACCTCGCCCAGGTTGTGCGGCGGCATGTTCGTCGCCATGCCGACCGCGATCCCGGACGTGCCGTTGACCAGCAGGTTCGGATAGGCGGCGGGGAGGGTGACGGGCTCCTGCTCGCTGCCGTCGTAGTTCGGCGAGAAGTCGACCGTGTCCTCGTCGATGGACTCGGTCATCAGGGACGTCGCCGAGGCCATCCGGCACTCGGTGTACCGCATGGCGGCGGGCGGGTCGTCGTTGCCCAGCGAGCCGAAGTTCCCGTGGCCGTCGACCATCGGCAGGCGCATCGAGAACGGCTGCGCCATGCGCACCAGCGCGTCGTAGATCGACGCGTCACCGTGCGGGTGGAGCTTACCCATCACCTCGCCGACGACGCGGGCGCACTTCACGAAGCCGCGCTCGGGGCGCAGCCCCATCTCGTTCATCTGGTAGAGGATGCGTCGGTGCACGGGCTTGAGCCCGTCGCGGGCGTCGGGCAGCGCGCGCGAATAGATGACCGAGTAGGCGTACTCCAGGTAGGAGCCCTGCATCTCGTCGACGACGTCGATGTCGAGGATGCGCTCCTCGAAGTCGTCCGGCGGCGGGCTCTTCGTGCTGCGGCGGGCCATCGCGCTTGCGGCTCCTTCAACGGCAGAGCGGGATCTGACGCGGACCATTGTGGCCCCGTCCACCGACAACTGTGGAACGGGCCGTCCCCGAACGGCACGGCGGGACCTCTGCCGGACCTTTGCGTGACGGGAACTTCGCCAGATGTCCGTGCGGTTGCATACAGTGACAGAAGCGCTCATCACAGCGGTTCGCACGCGCTCCACACGCGATCGAAGGGACGTACATGCCCATGGGTCACACGGCCACGCAACAGGCCGGCTCCGGCGGCCTGAAAGCGACCGAGCACCGTCTGGCCAACGGCCTGCGGGTAGTGCTCTCCGAGGATCACCTGACCCCGGTCGCCGCGATCTGCCTCTGGTACGACGTCGGCTCACGCCACGAAGTCAAGGGGCGTACCGGCCTCGCCCACCTCTTCGAGCACCTGATGTTCCAGGGCTCGGCCCAGGTGACGGGGAACGGCCACTTCGAGCTGGTCCAGGGGGCCGGCGGCTCGCTCAACGGCACGACCAGCTTCGAGCGCACCAACTACTTCGAGACGATGCCCGCCCACCAGGTCGAGCTGGCGCTGTGGCTGGAGGCGGACCGGATGGGGTCCCTCCTGACCGCGCTGGACGACGAGAGCCTGGAGAACCAGCGGGACGTCGTCAAGAACGAGCGCCGCCAGCGCTACGACAACGTTCCGTACGGCACGGCCTTCGAGAAGCTCGTCGCCATGGCCTACCCCGAGGGCCACCCGTACCACCACACCCCGATCGGCTCGATGGCCGACCTGGACGCCGCCTCCCTGGAGGACGCCCGGGAGTTCTTCCGCACGTACTACGCGCCGAACAACGCGGTGCTGTCCGTCGTCGGCGACATCGACTCCGAGCAGACGCTCGGCTGGATCGAGAAGTACTTCGGCACCATCCCCTCCCACGAGGGCAAGCGGCCGCCCCGCGACGGCACGCTCCCGGAGGTCATCGGCGGGCAGCTGCGCGAGGTCGTCGAGGAGGAGGTCCCGGCCCGCGCCCTGATGGCCGCCTACCGGCTGCCGCACGACGGCACCCGTGAGGCCGACGCCGCCGACCTGGCGCTGACCGTCCTCGGTGGCGGCGAGTCCTCCCGGCTGCACAACCGACTGGTGCGCCGCGACCGTACGGCAGTCGCCGCCGGGTTCGGTCTGCTGCGGCTGGCGGGCGCGCCGTCGCTGGGCTGGCTGGACGTGAAGACCTCCGGCGGGGTCGAGGTGCCCGGCATCGAGGCCGCCGTCGACGAGGAGCTGGCCCGCTTCGCCGAGGAGGGCCCGACGCCGCAGGAGATGGAGCGCGCCCAGGCGCAGATCGAGCGCGAGTGGCTGGACCGGCTGGCCACCGTCGGCGGCCGCGCCGACGAGCTGTGCCGCTTCGCCGTGCTGTTCGGCGACCCGCAGCTGGCGCTGACCGCCGTGGGGCGGGTGCTGGACATCACCGCCGAGGAGGTGCGGGCCGTGGCCGCGGCGCGGCTGCGCCCCGACAACCGGGCCGTGCTGGTCTACGAGCCCGTCCAGGGCGCCGAGGACGCGGACGACGAGTCCTCCGGTGCCGCAGAAGCCGCCGACACCGACGCAGAAGGGGAGGCGGCCCAGTGAGCGACGCCGTCACCGCCACCATGACCTTCCACCCGCAGCCGCAGGGCGGCGCCCCCAAGCCGTGGGCCTTCCCGGCGCCGGAGCGCAGTGAGCTGTCCAACGGGCTCACCGTGCTGCGCTGCCACCGCCCCGGCCAGCAGGTCGTCGCCGTGGAGATCAACCTCGACGCCCCGCTGGACACCGAACCGGCCGGTCTGGACGGCGTCGGCACGATCATGGCGCGCGCCCTGTCCGAGGGCACCGACAAGCACACCGCCGAGGAGTTCGCCGCCGAGCTGGAGCGCTGCGGCGCCACCCTGGACGCCCACGCGGACCACCCCGGCGTCCGGGTCTCCCTGGAGGTGCCGGTCTCCCGGCTGCCCAAGGCGCTCGGCCTGCTCGCCGACGCGCTGCGCGCCCCCGCCTTCCCCGACGGCGAGATCGAGCGGCTGGTGCGCAACCGACTGGACGAGATCCCGCACGAGCTGGCGAACCCGGCCCGCCGTGCCTCCATGGCTCTGGCCAAGGAGCTGTTCCCGGCCGAGTCGCGGATGTCCCGGCCGCGCCAGGGCACCGAGGAGACCATCGAGGGCATCGACGCCGCGGCGGTGCGCGCCTTCTACGAGGCGCACGTCCGGCCGTCCACCGCGACCGCGGTCGTCGTCGGCGACCTGGCCGGTGTCGACCTCGACCAGGCGCTCGCCGACACCCTCGGCGCCTGGACCGGCGGCCCGGCCCCGCAGCGCTCGGTCCCGCCGATCATCGCCGACGACACCGGTCGTGTGGTGATCGTCGACCGGCCCGGCGCGGTCCAGACCCAGCTGCTCATCGGGCGCATCGGCGCCGACCGGCACGACCGCGTCTGGCCCGCGCAGGTGCTCGGCACCTACTGCCTGGGCGGCACCCTCACCTCCCGGCTGGACCGGGTGCTGCGCGAGGAGAAGGGCTACACCTACGGGGTGCGCGCCTTCGGCCAGGTGCTGCGCTCCACGCCGCCCTCGCCGGCCGGTGGCGGCTCGGCGGGCGCCTCGCTGCTGGCGATCAGCGGTTCGGTGGCCACCGAGGTCACCGGCCCGGCGCTGGACGACCTGTGGACGGTGCTGCGGACGCTGAAGGAGGAGGGGCTGACGGACGCCGAGCGCGATGTCGCCGTGCAGAACCTCGTCGGCGTCGCCCCGCTGAAGTACGAGACGGCCGCCGCTGTCGCGGGCACGCTCGCCGACCAGGTCGAGCAGCACCTGCCGGACGACTTCCAGGCGCAGCTGTACGCCCGGCTCGCGGAGGCGGGGACGGTGGAGGCGACCGCGGCGGTCGTGAGCGCCTTCCCGGCCGACCGGCTGGTGACCGTGCTCGTGGGTGACGCCTCGAAGATCGAGGAGCCGGTCAGGGCGCTCGGCATCGGAGAGGTGCGCGTCATCACCGGCTGAACCGCTCTCCGCCGGGCCCGAGATGTTCCGGGGCCCGGCTCAACGCACCATCAGAACAAGGACCCTGGCGTCAAGCGAGACGCCAGGGTCCTCCCTTATGCCCGATATGAGGGGCGTTTGGTTTGTGGCGAGAACAACAAAAACCCGTAACCGTTTGGTGATCGAAACGCGGCCCGTTTAGCGTCAGTGCGGCTGTTCGCCGGATACCCGCCGCACCCGCGGCACGGACAGTCATCGCCGAGTCCCATGGTGCGAGTGCCAGGGGAGCCGGGGACCCAAACGTCCCTGGGGTGAATCGGACGCCTTCCCCGGCCGGGGGAGGGGCCCGTAGGAGACCTTCCTGCTCCGAACCCGTCAGCTAACCCGGTAGGCGAGAAGGAAGGAAAGGAGTGCGCCACCACATGGCGTTCACCCGTGCCGCAGGGAAGCACCGACGTCCCAGCCAGACCGCCGTCCGTACCGGCGCGAACATCGCCGGCATCACCACGGTCGCCTCGGGCGTCGTCGCCGGCATCGCCGGCCCGGCCCTCGCCGCGACCGGCGAGACGCCGTCTCCCCAGGACACCGGTCTCCGCCAGGCGATGGTGATCGGCGACGGCCTCTCCGACCAGATCGACGCGCAGGCCCAGTCCCAGGAGAGCGCCGCCGAGGCCGCCGCCGCCAAGGCGAAGGCCGAGGCCGTGGCCCGCCAGGAGGCCGCGCGGAAGGCCGAGGCGGCCGCGAAGAAGGCCAAGGCGGAGCGCGAGGCCAAGGAGCGCGCCGCGCGCGAGGAGGAGCGCAAGCGCCTCAACACGTTCGTGTCGCCCGTCGAGGGCTCCTCCGTCTCCACCGGTTACCAGGCGTCCAGCGGCCTGTGGTCCTCCGGCAGCCACACCGGCATCGACTTCAGCGCCTCCACGGGCACCGAGGTGCAGTCGGTGGGCATGGGCGAGGTCGTCGAGGCGGGCTGGGGCGGCTCGTACGGCAACAACGTCGTCATCAAGATGAACGACGGCACCTACACCCAGTACGGCCACCTCTCCTCGATCGGTGTCTCGGTCGGCCAGAAGGTCACCCCCGGCCAGCAGATCGGCCTGTCCGGCGCCACCGGCAACGTCACCGGCCCGCACCTGCACTTCGAGGCCCGCACCACCGCGGAGTACGGCTCGGACATGGACCCGCTGTCCTACCTGCGCTCGCACGGCGTCAACCTCTGACCCGTCGCCGCTCCTGTCGAAAGGCCCCGTCCGCTCCGGACGGGGCCTTCGGCGTTACCCGGCCGGGACGCTCCACTGTGACCAAAAAATATCCCTGAATTGCCTTCGCCCATCGGAAATCCCGGCGGCTTCGAATAGAGTCGCTGAACACGCGTCAATCGGATGCGTTTCGCGGGGTTGAGGCGGAGGTTCGACAATGCGGGACCGGAAGTGAACGGGGATACGGCCGCACTCCAGGGCGGTCGCCGGATTTCGGCGCATGCGGTGTGCACGGCGATCCGTGACGACATCATCTCCGGTACCTATCCGCCCGGCAGCCGGCTGACCGAGGAGCTGCTCGCCCGGCGCTACGGGGTCTCCCGGGTGCCCGTCCGCGAGGCGCTGCGCACCCTGGAGTCCGAGGGCTTCGTCACGACCCGGCGGCATGCGGGCGCGTGCGTCGCCCAGCCGTCCGAGAAGGAGGCGGCCGACCTCCTGGACATCCGGGCCCTGCTGGAGCCGCTGGGCGCCGCCAGGGCCGCCCAGCGCCGCACCGAGGGGCATCTGAAGGTGCTGCGCGGTCTGGTCCGGCTCGGCCAGGAGCGGGCCCAGCGCGGCCGCTTGGGCGAGCTGCGCTCGCTGGGCGACTGGTTCCACGAGACGCTCGCCCAGGCGTCCGGCAGCCCGAGCCTGGCGGGAATGCTGGTGCAGCTGCGGCGCAAGACGGCGTGGGTGTACGCGTCGGACCCGGCCCGGCAGGCCGCGCAGGTGGTCCAGTCCATGCAGCCCGTACAGGCCGCGCCGGGCCTACCGGGGGCGACCGGGGGCGCCGACCCGTCGGTGCGCGCCGTCGAGTCCTGGGCGGAGCACGGGGCGATCGTGGACGCGGTCGCGCGCGGCGACGCCGACCGGGCGCGGGCGCTCGCCGCCGCGCACACCGAACGCTCGCTGGCCGAATACCGATTGCGAAACGGGTCCCAGGTGAGAACTTCGAAACATTCCGTAAACACGGCGAGCGGCCGGAATTAACAGCCGTCCGCTAATGCGGCTCAATGGAATTCGGGATGCGAAAAAACAACGGGGCCGCGGTGACCCGTAATGGTTCACCGCGGCCCCGCCGCGCCGAAATGTGATTCGGACGGAATCAGACGATCTCCGGAAGCTCCTCAAGGCCCTCGGCCACCAGCTTCGCCAGACGGTCGAGCGCGACCTCCGCGTCGTCGGCCTCGGAGGCGAGCACGACCTCGTCGCCGCCCTGAGCGCCCAGGCCGAGCACGGCGAGCATGGAAGCGGCGTTGACCGGGGCGCCGCCCGCCTTGGCGATCGTGATGGGGACGCCGGCGGCGGTCGCCGCACGGACGAAGATCGACGCCGGGCGGGCGTGCAGGCCCTCGGCCCAGCCGATGTTGACGCGGCGCTCAGCCATGGTGTTGCCCTTCAGATCTGCGGGTGCTGTTGTCTAGACCAGATCATACGGTGTCCGGTCTCGCCCGGGTCGGGGCCCGAGTGGGTCCAGTCATGTCCGAACAGGTCCGATACGGACTTTCCCTCGACACCCCCCGTTCACGCAAGGGTGTCCGCCATGCGGACCTCTGCGTCCCGGACTTCAGCCCGTACCCTGTCCCCATGCCGAGCCCGTCGGATCATCACGCGTACCCCACCCACTGGGAGGCCGACGTGGTGCTCAGGGACGGTGGTACCGCGCAGATCCGCCCCATCACGCCCGATGACGCGCAGCGCCTGGTCAGCTTCTACGAACACGTCTCGGACGAGTCGAAGTACTACCGCTTCTTCGCGCCCTACCCCCGGCTCTCCGACCGCGACGTCCACCGCTTCACCCACCACGACTACGTCGACCGGGTCGGCCTCGCGGCGACCGTCGGGGGCGAGTTCATCGCCACCGTCCGCTACGACCGCATCGACGAGGACGGGCTGCCCGCCCACCTCCCGCCACCCGGTGAGGGCGACGCCGACCGGCCCCCCGCCGACGAGGCCGAGGTCGCCTTCCTGGTCCAGGACGCCCACCAGGGCCGCGGCGTGGCCTCGGCCCTCCTCGAACACATCGGGGCCGTCGCCCGCGAGCGCGGGATCCGCCGCTTCGCCGCCGAGGTGCTGCCCGCCAACACCAAGATGATCAAGGTGTTCACGGACGCCGGCTACACCCAGAAACGCAGCTTCGACGACGGCGTCGTCCGCCTCGAATTCGACCTCGAACCCACCGACCGCTCCCTCGCCGTCATGCGCGCCCGTGAGCAGCGCGCCGAGGCGCGCTCCGTGCAGCGGTTGCTCACCCCCGGCTCCGTCGCCGTCATCGGAACCGGCCGCGCCCCCGGCGGGGTCGGCCGCACCGTGCTGCGCAACCTCCTCGACGGTGGCTTCACCGGGCGGGTCCACGCCGTCAACCACGCCTTCCCCGAGGACTGGACGCGCCTGGAGCCCGACGGCGTCCCGGCCCACCGCTCCCTGCGCGAGATCGACGGACCGGTCGACCTGGCCGTCGTCGCCGTGCCCGCCGCGCAGGTGCCCGCCGTGGTCGCCGACTGCGGCGACCACGGCGTCCAGGGGCTCGTCGTCCTCTCCGCCGGGTACGCCGAGAGCGGCCCCGAGGGCCGCGACCGCCAGCGCGACCTGGTCCGCCAGGCCCGCACCTACGGTATGCGCGTCATCGGCCCCAACGCCTTCGGCATCATCAACACCGCCGAGGGCGTGCGGCTGAACGCCTCCCTCTCACCCCGGCTGCCCGTCCCCGGCCGCATCGGGCTGTTCACCCAGTCCGGCGCGATCGGCATCGCCCTGCTGTCCGGGCTGCACCGGCGCGGCGCCGGACTCACCCGCCCCACCGGCACCGAGGGGACGGCGGGTCTCGCGGGCCTCGCGGGCATGGTCGGCCTCTCCACCTTCGTATCCACCGGAAACCGCGCCGACGTCTCCGGCAACGACCTCCTCCAGTACTGGTACGAGGACCCGGAGACCGACGTCGCCCTCATGTACCTCGAATCCATCGGCAACCCCCGCAAGTTCACCCGGCTCGCCCGGCGCACCGCCGCCGTCAAGCCCGTCGTGGTCGTCAAGGGCGCCCGGCACAGCGGCAGCGCCCCCACCGGGCACGCCGTGCCCACCACCCGCATCCCCGACGCCACCGTCTCCGACCTGCTGCGACAGGCGGGCGTCCTGCGTGTGGACACCGTCACCCAGCTCGCCGACGCCGGGGTCCTGCTCGCCTCCCAGCCGCTCCCGGACGGGCCGCGCGTCGCCATCCTCGGCAACTCCGAATCCCTCGGGCTGCTCACCTACGACGCCTGCCTCACCGAGGGGCTGCGCCCGCTGCCGCCCCGCGACCTGACCACGGCCGCCGCCCCCGAGGACTTCCACCGCGCCCTGACCGGGGCGCTCGCCGACGACGCGTGCGACGCCGTCGTCGTCACCGCCATCCCATGGGTCGGCGACGCCCGTGCGGCGGACCTCGCCGCGGCCGTCCGCACGGCGGCCACCGAGGCGTCCGGGCGCGGCGCGGCCAAGCCGGTGGCGGTGGTCCACCTGGAGATCCCCGGCCTCGCGGAGGCCCTCGCGGGCATCGGCGACCCGGCCTCGGCGCCCGGCGCCGCACCACCGGCCGAGATCCGCCGGATCCCGGCCTATCCGGCCGCCGAGCGCGCGGTGCGGGCGCTCGCCGAGGCCGTGTGGTACGCGCGCTGGCGGCGGGAATCCGAGGAACCCGGCCGGGTGCCGGAGTACGACGACATCGACGAGGCGGGGGCCGCCGCCGACATCGAGGTGCTGCTGGCCCCGCCCGAGGGAGCCCCGCACCCGGACATCCCGCCGCCCGACGCCCCCGTACCGGACGGGACTGGCGAATCCGGCCTCGAGCTGTCCGCCGCCGACACCCAGCGCCTGCTGGCCCGCTACGGCGTCAGCGTGCTGCCCGCGCTGCCCGCACCCGACCCCGACGCCGCCGTACGGGCCGCCGGGCGGCTCGGCTACCCGGTCGCGCTGAAGCCCACCGCCCCGCAGCTGCGCCACCGCACCGACCTGGGCGGGGTGCGGCTCGACCTCGGCGGCGAGACGGAACTGCGCCGCGCGTACGCCGAACTGACCGCCCATCTCGGCCCTGCCGAGGAGCTGGGCCTGGTCGTGCAGCGGATGGCCCCGCGCGGCGTCGACACCGTCGTACGGGCCGCGATAGACCCCGCCGCCGGAGCCGTGCTCTCCTTCGGGCTCGCCGGCGCCCCGTCCGAGCTGCTGGGCGACACCGCCCACCGGCTCGTCCCCGCCACCGACCGGGACGCGGCCGAACTGATCCGGTCCATCCGGACCGCGCCGCTCCTCTTCGGCTGGCGGGGTTCCAAGCCGGTGGACACCGCGGCCCTCGAAGAGCTGCTGCTGAGGGTGTCGCGGCTGGTGGACGACCATCCCGAGGTGGTCGCCGTCGACCTGGAGCCGGTCGTCGTCGCCCAGCGCGGCCTCTCCGTGCTCGGCGCGTCCGCGCGGCTGGCGCCGCCGCCCGTGCGCACCGACCTCGGCCCCCGCCATCTGCCCGCGTACTGACGGGCCGGGACCGGTGACGGGCATGGGAGCCGGTGTCGGCGCCGCCCCGTAGGATGGTGCCCATGGCGAAGACCGGTACGACGACCCAGGGGCTGCGCGCGGCGATCGAGCGCAGCGGCTATTACCCGGCACTCGTGGCCGAGGCGGTGGAGGCCGCCGTGGGCGGCGAGCCGATCGTGTCGTACCTGGTCCATCAGGAGACCACGTTCGACGCCAACGAGGTGCGCCGCCATGTCACGGTCCTCGTCCTCACCGGAAACCGCTTCATCGTCAGCCACACCGACGAGCAGGCCGCGGACGGCACCTCCCCGTCGCCGTACGCGACCACCTCCACCGAGTCCGTGAAGCTCCAGCGCATCTCGTCGGTCGTGCTCAGCCGGGTCGTCGCCAACCCCGAGTCGTACACCCCGGGCACGCTGCCCCGCGAGGTCGTGCTGACCATCGGCTGGGGCGCCGTCAACCGCCTCGACCTGGAGCCCGCCGCCTGCGGCGACCCCAACTGCGAGGCCGACCACGGCTACACCGGCTCGTCCACCGCCGACGACCTGAGCCTGCGGGTCAGCGAGGCGGGCGACGGCCCCGACACCGTCCGCCAGACCCTCGCCTTCGCCCAGGCGCTCTCCGAGGCCACCGCGGCCACGCCGGACACCGGCCGCTGATGCCCGGCTCCGCCACCGGCCCGACCACCGCCGCCGACTCCGCCTGGCCCGAGCCGGTCCCGCTCGACCCCCGTGCCGCTCCGCTGCCGCGCTACGGCACGGGCTCGCTCGCCGATCTGCTGCCCGCGATCGCCGCGGGCCAGGAGGTCCCGGGGCTGACGTCCGGGCTCGCCCTCGCACCCGCCGACCGGGTCTGCGTCTTCCTGATCGACGGCCTGGGCTGGGAGCTGCTCCGCGATCACCCCGCCGAGGCGCCCTTCCTGACCTCGCTGCTCTCCACCTCGCTGAACGGCACCGGCGCCCCGCTCACCGCGGGTTTCCCTTCCACCACCGCCACGTCGCTCGCCTCCGTGGGCACGGGCCTGCCGCCCGGCGCCCACGGGCTGCCGGGCTATACGGTGGCCGACCCCGCCACCGGCCAGCTGATGAACCAGCTGCGCTGGCAGCCCTGGACGGATCCGCACGCCTGGCAGCCGTATCCCACGGTCTTCCAGCTGGCCGACGCCGCGGGCGTGCACACCTGCCAGGTCTCCGCGCCGACCTTCGCGGAGACCCCGCTCACCAAGATCGCGCTGAGCGGCGGCACCTTCCACGGCCGGCTCTCCGGCGAGGAGCGGATGGACCTCGCGGCCGAGCAGCTCGGCGCCGCGGACCGCTCGCTCGTCTACACGTACTACAGCGAAGTGGATGGCAAGGGTCATCGCTTCGGCGTCGACTCCGCGGAGTGGCGTGACCAACTCCGCTACGTCGACGGGCTGGCCCGGCGGCTCGCCGAACAACTCCCGCCCCGCGCCGCGCTGTACGTGACCGCCGACCATGGCATGATCGACATCCCCTTCGACCCGGAGTCGCGCCTCGACTTCGACACCGACTGGGAGCTGCGGGCGGGCGTCGCGCTGCTGGGCGGCGAGGGCCGTGCCCGCCATCTGTACGCGGTCCCCGGCGCGGCCGGCGACGTGCTCGCCGTATGGCGCGAGGTGGTGGGGGAGCGGATGTGGGTAGCCAGCCGTGACGAGGCCATCGAGGCGGGCTGGTTCGGGCCGCCCGGCGGCACCGGCGGTGTGGACGACCGGGTCTACCGGCGCATCGGCGACATCGTGGCCGCCGCC
Source organism: Streptomyces sp. BRA346 (assembly GCF_052851135.1). Taxonomy (NCBI): domain Bacteria; kingdom Bacillati; phylum Actinomycetota; class Actinomycetes; order Kitasatosporales; family Streptomycetaceae; genus Streptomyces; species Streptomyces sp. BRA346. The sequence continues at coordinate 108,213 of NZ_JAIWIH010000014.1, forward strand.
CGCGACGACATCGCGATCGTCGCCTCGGAGACCGAGCCGAAGGAGTCCGCGATGGTCGGGCTGCACGGTTCGATGACCCCGGTGGAGCAGCTCGTCCCGCTGCTCGAAGTACGCTCCTGAGCGACCGCGTCACCCGCACGACCGCGTCACCGTCACCTGTCTCGTACGAAAGGCTCCGCCACCCCCATGCCCGAGCTGGTGTTCTTCTCCGGAACCATGGACTGCGGAAAGAGCACGCTGGCTCTTCAGATCGAGCACAATCGCTCGGCCCGCGGGCTCCAGGGGATGATCTACGCCCGGGACGACCGGGCGGGCCACGGCAAGCTCTCCTCGCGGCTCGGGCTGGTCACCGAGGCCGTCGAGGCCATGCCTGACCTGGACTTCTACGCCCATGTGGTCGGCGTGCTGACGGCCGGGAACCGTGCCGACTACGTCATCGTGGACGAGGCGCAGTTCCTCACCCCGCTCCAGATCGACCAACTCGCCCGCATCGTCGACGACCTGGGGCTGGACGTCTTCGCGTTCGGCATCACCACCGACTTCCGCAGCAAGCTCTTCCCCGGCTCCCAGCGGCTGGTCGAACTCGCGGACCGTGTGGAGGTGCTCCAGGTCGAGGCGTTGTGCTGGTGCGGTGCCCGGGCGACGCACAACGCCCGTACGGTCGGCGGCGAGATGGTCGTCGAGGGCGCCCAGGTCGTGGTGGGCGACGTCAACCAGTCGGAGAGCGAGGTGGGTTACGAGGTGCTGTGCCGCCGCCACCACCGGCGCCGGATGACGGCCGCCGGCGCGCGGGCCGCCAGCCTGTCACCCGATGTGCTCCCGGTCGACTCGCCCGCGGGCCCGCCGACGGCTCCCTAACCCCCCTCAGCCCGGACGACCGTGAAGGCCGCCCCCTCCCGGTCCGTGACCAGGGCCGCGCGCCCGGTCGCCCGGTCCGACGGCGGCTCGACCACCCGGCCGCCCAACTCGGCGACCCGGCGCACCGCTTCGTCCACGTCCCGTACCGCGAAGTGGGTCATCCAGTGCGCGCCCCGGTCGCGGGGCAGGGCCCGGTCCGCGCTCCGGAGCGCGCACACCGGCCGCCCGCCCAGATGCAGGGTCCGGCGGACCGGCTCGCCGGGCTCGGGCGGCGACGCGCTCGGCGTACCGTCCGGCTCGTAGCCGAAGACCATCTGGTAGAACTTCACGACCGCCCCGGAGTCGCGGGCCGTCAGCTCGTGCCAGACCGGGGTGCCGGGCGCTCCCGACTCCCGGAGGGCGGCGTGCTCCTCCTCCTGCCACACCCCGAACACGGCGCCTTCCGGGTCGGCGGCGATCAGCATCCGGCCCGCCTCGTCCGCGTCCAGCGGGCCCACGGCCACGGTGCCGCCGCAGGCGCGGATCATCTCCGCCGTCTCGTCGGCGTCGTGGGAGGCCAGATAGGTCATCCAGGAGACTGGAAGCCGACGTTCCGGTGGCAGCTCGCCCAGTCCGGCGACCGGCACGCCGTCCCGTACGGCGCGGACGTACGCCCCGAGCTGCTGCGGACCCGGGGTGAACTCCCAGTCGAACAGGGCATGGTAGAAGTCCTGTGTCGCGGCAAGGCTGTGCACCATCAAACTCGTCCAGCAGGGCGTGCCCGGTGTGCGCCGAGTCGTTGCCTCGGTCATACGTCACTCTCTCCTCGGACCATCGTCGTGGCCGTGCGGCCCCGGGCCGTTCGGCGGCGCGGGGCGGTGATGCGGACGTGCTGATGTGGGGGGCCCGAACGATATTTGCACCACCTGCCACGGCAAGCGCCCGGCCGCGCCGCAAAATGCCTGCTCCGGAGGAAGAATGACCGGTTTATTGCCGCGCATCCGTTTCGCTGTGCTTGCCGTGGAGTGACGTTCAGCTGTGCGTTGAGTGATCGGGGGGTCCAAACGTCGCGGGCGGATCTACGCAAGGATGGTTCCCATGAATGCCATCATTACCGCACCCGACCTCATGAACGCGCTGGCGGGGGAGCGCCCCCCGCTGCTGCTGGACGTGCGCTGGCAGCTCGGCGGCCCGCCCGGCCGCCCTGCCTACGAGGCCGGACACCTGCCCGGCGCCGTGTACGTCGATCTCGACACCGAACTGGCGAGCCCGGCCGGCGCGGCGGGGCGCCATCCGCTGCCCGATCTTTCCGCGTTCGCGGCCGCGATGCGCCGGGCCGGGGTCGGCCGGGACCGGCGCGTGGTGACGTATGACGGCGGACAGGGGTGGGCAGCGGCGCGCGCCTGGTGGCTGCTCCGCTGGGCGGGCCACCCCGACGTCCGCGTGCTCGACGGCGGTCTGCCCGCCTGGACCGCGGCCGGGGGCGCGCTGACCACCGAACTCCCGGGCGAGCCCGAGGGGGACTTCTTCCCGGAGCCCGGCGCCCTGCCGCTGCTCACGGCGGATGACGCGGCCGCGCTCGCCCGGCGCGGGGTGCTGCTGGACGCGCGGGCGGGGGAGCGCTACCGCGGCGAGGTCGAGCCGATCGACCCGGTCGGCGGCCACATCCCGGGCGCGATCTCCGCTCCCACCGCCGAGAACGTCACCACCGACGGCCATCTGCTGCCCGCCGAGCGGCTGGTCGAGCGCTTCGCGGACCTCGGTGCCGCCGGGGACGCGGAGGTCGGGGTGTACTGCGGTTCGGGCGTCTCGGCCGCGCACCAGGTGCTGGCGCTGGCGGAAGCCGGGATTCCGGCGGCTCTGTACGTGGGGTCGTGGAGCGAGTGGTCCGCCGACGGCAGCCGTCCGGTGGCCACCGGCCACGAGCCCGGCTGAATCCGCACCGCCGCGCACCAGGCTCCGGGCCCGCCACCGCACCGCGGTGACGGGCCCGGAGCCTGTGGAGAGCGAGCGGCCCGGAGGCTACTCCTGCTTCTTGCGGCGCGTACCGAAGACGATCTCGTCCCAGCTCGGCACCGCGGCCCGGCGACCCGGACGGACACCGTCCGCCTCCGCCTGGCGGTCCGTCGTCCCCGTCAGCCGGTCGCGGTGGCCCGCGACCGAACGGGGCATCAGCACATCCGCGTACGCCGAACCCGCGCTCGCCGCCGGGGCGGGCGGCTCGACGGCCTCGGCCTCCTCCAGCGGCTCGTCCGGCGGGGGTGGCGGCGCCACGACCGGTGCCTCGGGCACGACCATGTCGCCACGGAAGTTGGGCACGGCCTCCAGCAGACTGGTCAGCGAGTCGCGCTCGCCGAGGCCGTCGTCCACCGAGGCGGACGCCGGTACCGGCAGGGCGGACTCGTCCTCGTCGTCGCCCTGTTCGGAGGATGTCCCCCGGTCCCAGTCTCTTTCTCTGTCCCGGTCTCTGTCTCTGTCCTTGTCCCGGTCCCGGGGCAGCCGGGCGATGCGCGGGACGAAGGGGAAGCTGGGCTCCGGGGTGTCGTCGGCTTCGCCGATGAGCGTCCGCGCCTCGTCGTCCACGGCCTGGACCAGCCGCCGGGGCGGGTCGTACGTCCAGCTCGCCGAGTGCGGCTCACCGGCGACCCGGTAGACCAGCAGCACCTCCCAGGTGCCGTCGTCACGCCGCCACGAGTCCCACTGCGCGGTGTCCTTCTCGGCGCCGCGCAGCAGCAGCCGCTCCGCCACGGCCTCGCCGAGCTGCGGTCCGGTGTTCTCGCCGGGGCGGCGCACGGGTGTCTTACGGGCGCGCTCGGCCATGAACGCGCGCTCCGCGAGCACCGGGCCCTCGAAGCGGCGCACGCGGTCGACGGGAATGCCGGCCATCTGCGCGACCTCTTCGGCCGTGGCGCCGGCACGTATACGGGCCTGGATGTCACGGGGTCGCAGATGGCTCTCGACCTCGATCTCGATCTGGCCGAGCCGAGCGCGGTCGTTGCGCACCGCGGCGCGCAGTCGCTCGTCGATGGGAAGTGTGTACTCCGTGCTGTCCGCAGCCTTGAGCACCAGCCGTGTGCCGTCGTTGCTGACGGCCACGACACGCAGTTCGGGCATGGGGACCTCCCGGGTGGTGCCTGCCGACGTCACGGTTGCGTCGCTGCTCTCCCGCTAGACGAGTGTGGCCTGCCCGGGTGCAGCCTGCCACAACTTTGCCGAGTTGCCCGGGCCGGTTGGTTGCCGCCCTCTGCCCCCTCCCGTTGGGTCCGGGCGGCCGGACGGGAAAGCGGGGCCAGGGCTCGCCACAGTACTCCATTTGGGCCGCTCGGGTGGAGCGGCGCGCCAGCCGAGTTCGGGCGTGGCGTGGTGATCCGGCGCCGAATCCTTCGAAGTGGGGCGCATTTTGGGCCGCAAGTTTCACAGGAACGTCAGAATCGGAACGGTCCGCTTCGTTTATAGTCCGCTTCCCCCCGGGAGCTGGAACGAATGTCCACGCCGTGGCCGGAGGCGCCGGAGCGGGCGCGGCCCGGGGCGCACCCGCTGACCGGCCGGGCGGCTCAGCCGCCGAGCACCCGCCGCAGGTAGTCGTTGCCGAACACCCGGTCCGGGTCGAGCCGGTCGCGGAGCGCGGTGAACTCGCCGAACCGCGGATAGACCCCGGAGAGATAGGCGGCGTCGCGGCTGTGCAGCTTGCCCCAGTGCGGGCGTCCGCCGTGCGCGGTCATGATCTGCTCGGCGGCCGTGAAGTACGCCCGGTGCGGGGTGCCCCGGTAGAGGTGGACGGCGATGTACGCGGTGTCCCGGCCGGAGGCGGTGGACAGCGGGATGTCGTCGGCGGGCGCCGTCCGCACCTCCACCGGGAAGCTGACCCGCAGCCCCGACCGCTCGACGGTCGCCTTCAGTTCGCGCAGCGCCGGGACGGCGGCCTCGCGCGGCACCGCGTACTCCATCTCCAGGAAACGGACCCGGCGCGGACTGGTGAAGACCTTGTAAGGAATGTCCGTGTAGGTCCGGGCGGACAGGGCCCGACTGGAGATCTTGGCGATCCCGGGGATGGTGGCGGGGACCGCCCGGCCCACCGTGCAGGCCACCTGGAAGATGCCGTTGGACAGCAGTTCGTCGTCCACCCAGCCGCTGACCCGGCCGACGGGGGAGGCGGGGCCGGTGCTGCGGTTGTTGCGCTTGGTGTTGCAGTTGCCGGTGTGGGGGAACCAGTAGAACTCGAAGTGCTCGTTCTCGGCGACGAGTTGTTCGAAGTCCGTCATCACCCGGTCGAAGGACATCGGTTCCTCGCGCGCGGTGAGCAGGAACTCCCGCTCCACCTCGAAGGTGATCGCCGTGACCACGCCGAGCGCGCCGAGGCCGACCCGGGCGGCCGCGAAGATCTCCGGGTGCTCGGTCGCCGAGCAGCGCAGCACCGAGCCGTCCGCCGTGACCAGCTCCAGTCCCTTGATCTGGGCGGCGATCGAGGCGGTGTCGCGCCCCGTCCCATGGGTGCCGGTGGAGGCGGCCCCGGCGACCGTCTGCTCCATGATGTCGCCCATGTTGGTCAGCGACAGACCGTGGGCCGACAGGGTCTCGTTGAGCTGACGCAGCGTGGTGCCCGCCGCGACGGTCACCGTGCCCGCCTCCCGGTCCACCTCCCGCACGCCCACCAGGCGGTCCGGGCGTATCAGCACGCCGTCGGTGGCGGCCGTGGTGGTGAAGGAGTGGCCGGTGCCCACCGGCTTGACCCGCAGCCCGTCCGCCACGGCCCGGCGCACGGCCTCGGCCAGCTCCTGGGTCGAGGAGGGAGCCACGCTCCGCACCGGACGGGCGATGACGTTCCCCGCCCAGTTACGCCACACGCTGTTCCGCTCGGTTCTTACGGTCTTGACGGCCATCCGCACCCGACCCCTCCCGCTGTGGCGCCGGCCGGAGCCGGCGATACCCGAGGAACGCCACCGCCGCCGCGAGCGCCCCGGCCACGGCCGGCACCGCGTACCCCGCGCGGGCCCCGGCGGCGTCCACCACCCCTCCGGTGGCCGACGAGCCGAGCGCCACGCCGACCATGAGCCCGGTACTCACCCAGGTCATGCCCTCGGTCAGGCGCGCGCGTGGTACGTGCTGTTCGACGAGGGCCATGGTCGTGACCATCGTCGGTGCGACGGCCAGGCCCGCGACAAAGAGCGCCACGGCCAGAAACGACAGGTTCCCGACCAGTTGGAGGGGGATCATACTCACGGTCATCGCACAAATACCCAGCAACCAGCGGAAAGACAGCGATCTTTTGAGCGGCAGCAGTCCGAAGACGGCTCCCGCCGTGCACGAGCCCAGCGCGTACACCGCCAGGACCAGGCTCGCCGCCGCCTTGTGGCCCTCGGCCTCGGCGAACGCCACCGTCGCCACGTCGACCGCCCCGAAGATCGTCCCGACCGCGACGAAGGTGAGGACCAGCACCTGGAGCGCGCGCGACCGCAGCGCGGAGCCACCGCTGTGCGAACCGCGCGGATGCGGCACGGGCTCGGTGGCCCGCTGCGCGGTGAGCCAGAAGACGCCGACGGCCAGGAAACAGCCCGCCAGCAGCGGGCCCGCCTCCGGGAACCAGGCGGTGGACAGCCCGATCGCGATCATCGGCCCGAGGATGAAGCAGGCCTCGTCGACGATGGCCTCCCAGGCGTACGCGGCGTGCAGTGCACGCGGCGCGTCCTGGTGGATCGCCGCCCAGCGGGCCCGCACCATCGAGCCGACGCTCGGCACGCAGCCGGCCGTGGCGGCGAACACGAACAGCGTCCAGTCCGGCCAGCCCCGGTGGGCCGCCAGCAGCAGTCCGGCCAGCGAGGTGAGCGTGATGAGCGTCGCGGGGCGCAGCACCCGGCGCTGGCCGTACCGGTCGACCAGCCGGGAGGTCTGCGGGCCGATGACGGCGACGGAGAGCGCGAGGGTGGCCGCCAGCGCCCCGGCGAGCCCGTACCGCCCGGTGAGTTGGGAGACCATCGTGACCACGCCGATGCTCGTCATGGCCACCGTCATCCGCCCGATGAACCCGGCCGCGGAGAACGCCTTGGCGCCGGGGGCGGCGAAGATCACACGGTACGGACCGGGTCCGGGCATGGCGGGGCCTCCGCGGGCGGGCAGAGCGGCGGGACGGGACGGCGGGAGCGAAGAGAGCAGGTCGGCGGGGCCGAGGGGGTAAGGAACGTCGAAGCTGATACAGCTTACGGCCACTCCGGGGCCCGCGCAGGGGCATTTCCCGCCGGTCCGGGACCGGTGGCAGGATCAGAACCATGCCGGAACAGCCATCGCAGCCATCCCCCGCCCCGTACGACGCCCTGCTGTTGCTCTCCTTCGGAGGGCCCGAGGGCCCGGAGGACGTCGTGCCGTTCCTGGAGAACGTCACGCGGGGCCGGGGCATCCCGCGCGAGCGGCTCAAGGAGGTCGGGCAGCACTACTTCCTGTTCGGCGGCGTCAGCCCGATCAACGCCCAGAACCGCGAGCTGCTGCACGCGCTGCGCAAGGACTTCGCCGAGCACGGTCTTGACCTGCCGGTCTACTGGGGCAACCGCAACTGGGCCCCGTACCTGACCGACACCCTGCGCGAGATGGTCACCGACGGCCACCGCCGCATCGCGGTGCTCGCCACCAGCGCGTACGCCTCGTACTCGGGCTGCCGCCAGTACCGCGAGAACCTCGCGGACGCGCTCGCCGCCCTGGAGGGCGAGGGGCTGCCGCTGCCGCGCGTGGACAAGCTGCGGCACTACTTCAACCACCCCGGCTTCGTCCGGCCCATGGTGGACGCGACGCTCGCCGCGCTCGCCGAGCTGCCCGAGGGGCTGCGGGCGGGCGCGCACCTCGCCTTCACCACCCACTCCATCCCGACCGCCGCCGCGGACACCTCAGGACCGGTCCCGGACCACGGCGAGGGCGGAGCGTACGTCGCCCAGCACCTCGACGTCGCCCGGCTGATCGCCGAGGCGGTGCGGGAGGAGACCGGCGCCGTGCACCCCTGGCGGCTGGTCTACCAGTCCCGCAGCGGCGCCCCGCACATCCCCTGGCTGGAGCCGGACATCTGCGACCACTTGGAGGAGCTGCACGGCGAGGGCGTGCCCGCCGCCGTGATGGTCCCGATCGGCTTCGTCTCGGACCACATGGAGGTCAAGTACGACCTGGACACCGAGGCGGCCGCCAAGGCGGCCGACCTGGGCCTGCCGGTCGCCCGTGCCTCGACAGTGGGCGCCGATCCGCGGTTCGCGGCGGCGGTGCGCGATCTGCTGCTGGAGCGCGCCGCCACCGAGCGGTTCGCCGCCGGGGACGCCCCCGTGGCGCCCGAGCGCTGCGCGCTGGGCGCGCTGGGCCCGTCCCACGACCTCTGCCCGGTGGGCTGCTGCCCGGCCCGCTCGCCGCGACCGGCCGCCGCCGGGGCCGACTAGCCGGGGCCGGCCGGGGAGCCGTTCCGGCTGATCTCCAGGGCCGTCGCACGCGCACACGCAGGACGCACGGGTAATCCACCAAGGAGCACGATGACCGACTCGCTCAACGCCGAACTGCTCGATCTGGCCCTGGAGGTCGCCCGCAGGGCCGGGGACCTGCTGCGCGACGGCCGCCCGGCCGACCTCGGCGTGGCCGCCACCAAGTCCAGCCCGATCGATGTCGTCACCGAGATGGACGTCGCCTCCGAGAAACTGATCACCGACTTCCTCGCGCAGCACCGCCCGCAGGACGGCGTGCTGGGCGAGGAGGGCGCGAGCAGCGAGGGCAGCAGCGGGGTCCGCTGGGTGATCGATCCGATCGACGGCACGGTGAACTACCTCTACGGCCTCCCGTCCTGGGCGGTCAGCATCGCCGTCGAGCGGGACGGCGAGCCGGTCGTCGGCGTGGTGGCGGCGCCCATGCGCGGCGAGACGTACCACGCGGTGCTCGGCCAGGGCGCGTACGCCGACGGGGAGCGGGTGCGGGTGCGCCCCGCACCCCCCTTCGAGCAGGCGCTGATCGGCACCGGCTTCGGCTATGTGCGCGAGCGCCGCATCGGGCAGGCCAGGGTCCTCCACGAACTGCTGCCCCAGGTGCGCGACATCCGGCGCGGCGGATCGGCCGCCATCGACCTGTGCGACGTGGCCTGCGGCCGGCTCAACGCGTACTACGAGCGCGGGCTCAACCCCTGGGACTACGCGGCCGGTGCCCTCATAGCCCGCGAGGCGGGCGCGCTGACCGGCGGACGGCCGGGCGTACCCGCCTCGACGGAGCTGACCATCGCCGCCGCCCCCGGCCTCTTCGAGCCGCTCCGGGCGCTGCTGGAGGACCTGGGCGCCTGGCACGACTGAGCCGGCCCGCCGCCACCCCCAGGGCACGCGAAGCGCCCCGGTGCCAGGAGGGCACCGGGGCGCTTCGGCGTGGATTGTGCCGGTCGTGCTGGGCGGTTCGGCGTACCGGAGCTGGATCGGTCTCCGTCACACCGGGTGATCAAGCCGCCGAAGGGAACCGGCGGCGCACTGGATCAAGCAATCTGGATCAAGCGGCGCTTACTTCGACGCCGTGCTCGGCGGCCAGTCGACGGAGGTCTTCCAGCTCCGCCAGCTCCACATCGGCGAGGAACTCGTCGCCCGTCTCACGGGCGCGAGTCAGATCGGACTGGGTGGTCTCTATACGCTGCAGAATGCCTGCGGTGAACGCGTCCATGGTGCGCCCCCTCGTCGTGGGTCGGTGGCACGGGGGTGTGCCGACGGCGGGAGCGATCACGTACGTGAATCCCTGAGAGTGGCGGCGGCTCAATGGATAGCCACGTACAGGGCGTGATCGCGGGGTGTGCAGTCGTCCTCCCCACCCCACTCGGAGCGGAAACCTCCGGCGCCAAAAGTTTCTTGATGATCTTGAAGTCGGCCGTCGGGCGCCTCTTACCGCCGGTTTATGAGACTTCGAGGCAGGATGGAGGCGCCGAACGCTGTGGAGCACGAGAGCCCGCCGCGGCCATGAGGGAAGGACGAACGACGTGCGTGTACTCGTCGTCGAGGACGAGCAGCTGCTCGCCGACGCGGTGGCCACCGGACTGCGCCGGGAGGCCATGGCCGTCGACGTCGTGTATGACGGTGCCGCCGCCCTGGAGCGCATCGCCGTCAACGACTATGACGTCGTGGTCCTCGACCGTGACCTGCCGCTCGTCCACGGCGACGACGTGTGCCGCAAGATCGTCGAACTGGGCATGCCCACCCGCGTCCTGATGCTCACCGCCTCCGGTGACGTCAGCGACCGCGTCGAGGGGCTGGAGATCGGCGCCGACGACTACCTCCCGAAGCCGTTCGCGTTCAGCGAGCTGATCGCCCGGGTGCGGGCACTCGGCCGCCGCACCACCGTCGCCCTGCCGCCGGTCCTGGAGCGGGCCGGGATCAAGCTGGACCCGAACCGCCGCGAGGTGTTCCGGGACGGCAAGGAGATCCAGCTGGCGCCCAAGGAGTTCGCGGTGCTGGAGGTCCTGATGCGCAGCGAGGGCGCCGTCGTCTCGGCCGAGCAGCTGCTGGAGAAGGCCTGGGACGAGAACACCGACCCGTTCACCAACGTCGTCCGGGTGACCGTCATGACGCTGCGGCGCAAGCTCGGCGAGCCCGCCGTGATCGTCACCGTCCCCGGCTCGGGATACCGGATCTGACCGCGCATGGCCACGACTCCGCTTCCGCCGGCGGCACCGCCCAAGCCCCACTGGGACCCGCAGCACACCTCGCCGCCCAACCCCTGGCTGCGCCCCACCATCCGGATACGGCTCACCCTGCTGTACGGCGGGATGTTCCTGATCGCCGGTGTGGTGCTGCTGACGATCATCTACCTGCTGGCGGCCGACGCCATCCGCCGGGGCAGCGAGTTCCCGCTCCAGATCGTGCGGATCGACTACAAGCCCTCGGACACCTGCCATCTGCCCAGCCAGGGCAACAACGACGCGTTCAACCGGGCGGTGGCCCAGTGCATGTCCCAGCAGCGCGACTACGCCCTGGACGGGCTGCTGCGCCGCTCGCTGCTGGCGCTGCTGGGGCTGGCGGTGGTCGCGTTCGCGTTCGGCTACGCCATGGCCGGGCGGGTGCTCTCGCCGCTGGGCCGCATCACTCGTACGGCGCGTCAGGTGGCGGGCTCGGACCTGTCCCGCCGGATCGAGCTGGACGGGCCGGACGACGAGCTGAAGGAGCTGGCGGACACCTTCGACGAGATGCTGGAACGGCTGGACCGGGCGTTCACCGCCCAGCAGCGGTTCGTCGCCAACGCCTCGCACGAGCTGCGCACCCCGCTGGCGATCAACCGCACCCTGCTGGAGGTGCAGTTGTCCGACCCGCAGGCGTCCCCGGAGCTGGTCCAGCTCGGCAAGACGCTGCTGGCCACCAACGAGCGCAGCGAGCAGCTGGTGGAGGGGCTGCTGCTGCTGGCCCGCAGCGACAACGAGATCGTGGACCGCAAGCCGGTGGATCTCGCCGAGGTGGCTTCCCAGGCCCTCGAACAGGTCCGGGCCGAGGCCCAGGCCAAGGGCGTGGAGATCCGGGGCGAGCGGGCGGCCGCGGTGGTCCAGGGCAACGGGGTGCTGCTGGAGCGGATCGCGCTGAACCTGGTACAGAACGCGGTGCGGTACAACGTCCCGGACCACGGCTGGGTGGAGGTGACCACCGAGGTGCGGCAGGGACAGGCGCTGCTGGTCGTCGCGAACACCGGACCCGTGATCCCGGCGTACGAGATGGACGCCATCTTCGAGCCGTTCCGCAGGCTCCGCACCGAGCGCACCGGCAGCGACAAGGGCGTGGGCCTCGGGCTGTCGATCGCCCGCTCGGTGGCGCGCGCCCACGGCGGCCGCATCGCGGCCGAGCCGCGGGAGGGCGGTGGCCTGGTGATGCGGGTGGTGCTCCCGGTCTGAGCGCGGAACGGCGAAACGGCGAGACGGCGGAATGGCGGAAGGGGTAGTACCCTCGTGGGGTGTTCGCTTTGGGCGGAATTTTCGTGATCCGCCCACCGCCTGCATCGTGTGTGATCGATCACATGGGCGATTTTCAAGCCATACACTCTGCGTGATCGTGCCGGTTGCCGGAAAGCCGTAAAAATCCGGGTTTTCAGGCACCGTGATCACGGGAAGTACACGTCATGGCGCATGAGAGTGCGACATTCGGACCGTGTACGGTCCCGATGGCCATCCAACCCGATCACCTCTTCAGGGGTGCGGTTGGGTGTCGATTGAGTAACAGACCTTGATGTGAGGCAAAATCTCCGCCTCAGGTCGGGCACAAGTCCGGCCTCTCACGCGTTACGAGCGCTGAGACACCGCAGACACCCAGAGGGGGAGAGCGACATGGCAACGGATTACGACACCCCACGCAAGACCGACGATGACGTCAACGAGGACAGCATCGAGGAACTCAAGGCCCGGCGGAACGACAAGTCGGCGTCCACCGTCGACGTCGACGAGTTCGAGCAGGCCGAGGGCCTGGAGCTGCCCGGTGCGGACCTCTCCAACGAGGAGCTGTCCGTCCGGGTGCTGCCCCGCCAGGCCGACGAGTTCACCTGCATGAGCTGCTTCCTCGTGCACCACCGCAGCCAGCTGGCCGCCGAGACCAAGAACGGCCAGCCGATCTGCCGCGACTGCGCGGCCTGAGCCGCAGGCCAGTCGTGGACGCGGAGCACGGCGGCGTGGACGGGGCACATGTCGAGCGAGGCCGGGTGGCCTCGCTCGCGGCCGCCCTCGGCCGCGGCGTCCGGCAGGGCGGTGGTCGTGCCCGGGCGGGGGTGTACGCGGTCGCCGACCGGATCGTGGCGAACGCACCGCGTATTCCGGTCCGCGACCTCGCGACGCTCCGCAAGCAGTTCCCCGGGCTCGGCCCGGAAGAGATCGCGGACAAGCTGGTGGCGGGTGCGGCGAACGGCACCTCCACCGTGGGTGCGGGCGTTGGTGCCGCGGCGATGCTGCCGGCCCCGCCCGCCATGCCCACCGAGCTGGCCACCGAGATCGTCGGCGTGGCGTCCATAGAGTTCAAGCTCATCGCCGAGCTGCACGAGGTCTACGGGCTGCGGGCGCCCGGGACGGTGCGGCAGCGGGCCACCGTCTACCTCAGCGCATGGGCCGAGGAGCGCGGCATCGACCCGACTGTCCCCGGCAGCGTCAACGCCGCGCTGAACGTCCGGATGAAGCGCGAGCTGCGCCAGCAGGTGGTGAGACGGAGCTTCCGGAACCTGCCGGTCCTTGCGCCCTTCATGGTCGGCGCCGCCGTCGGCGCCTCGATGAACCGGCGCGACACCAAGAGACTCGCGCGCAAGATCCGCAAGGATCTGCGCGACCGCCAGGTGCCCTGGGAGGCCCTTCCTCCGTCCCCGGATGCCACCGGCGAGCCGCCCGGCGCCCCGGGCGAGCTGCCGCCCTCACAGCCCCCGCAGCCTCCGCGGCCGGGCCCTCAGCCCCCGCAGCAGGGCCCTCAGGACGCTCCCTAGGCCGTAGGGCGTTTCCTAGGCCGTCTCGGCGCGTACGGCCGTCAGCGCCGCGGCCAGTCCCTCGGGGTCCCGGGTGGAGACGTACACATACGGCGTGGGGTCCTGCTGATCGGTGACCTCGACCCGCAGCGCGGTCGGGATGTAGCTCCGCAGCAGCATGAAGGCTCGCGGATCGGCCTTGTAGCTCCGCCAGGCGGCCGCCTCGTCGGTGTCCAGCACCTCGGGGGTTCCGAGGGCCGACACCGGGATCCTGGCCTCTCCCGCGACCAGGGAGCCCGCCACCACCCGCACCCGGGCCGAGCCGTACGAACTCACCGCGACACACGCCAGCGCCGCGCCCGCGATCAGGCCGCCGAGCATCGGCAGGGTGCCGAAGGGCAGCATGATCAACGCCGTGGCGAACCCGATCAGAATCGCGATGAACCACCATGAACGGGGCGCGGTGAGACGTTCGTCGTAAGGCTGCATGCGTATCAGCTTGGCATGGCCGCCTGCCCGGGCATCCCGCGCGGGTAAGGTCAGCCGTTGTGAGTGGAAGAACGACAGTGCTGAAGCCGCCGGCAGGCGCCACGGCACCCGTGCGCCACCCCGACGCGCCCGCGCCCGGCGAGCTCCTCGGCGCGCACTACGACCAGTGCTTCGGCTGCGGCGAGCAGAGCGGCGGATTGCGCCTGCGCGTGCGGGCGGGCGAGGGCGTCGGCCTCACGGCCGAGTTCACCGTGGACGCCGCCCACCAGGGCGCGCCCGGCCTGGCCCACGGCGGGGTGCTGACCGCGGCGCTGGACGAGACGCTCGGGGCCCTCAACTGGCTCCAGCGCGTGATCGCGGTGACCGGGCGGCTGGAGACGGACTTCGTCCGGCCGGTGCCCGTCGGCACCGTGCTGCACCTGGAGGCACGGGTGACCGCCGTGCACGGCCGCAAGATCTACTGTGCGGCCACGGGCCGCATCGGGGGCCCCGAGGGGCCCGTCGCGGTGCGCGCGGAGGCCCTCTTCATAGAGGTGCAGGTCGACCACTTCATCAAGAACGGCCGGTCGGAGGAGATCAACGCGGCGCTCGCCGACCCGGATCAGGTGAAGGTCGCGCGCGCATTCGAGGTGAATCCGTGACTCCCGTACCGGTGGACGTGTTGATCCGCAGGGTGGACCCCCAGGTGCCGATCCCGGGGTATGCCCACCCGGGGGACGCCGGTGCCGATCTCGTCACCACCGAGGCGGCGGAGCTGGCCCCGGGGGAGCGCGCGGTTCTGCCCACCGGAGTGTCTATCGCGCTCCCGGAGGGGTATGCCGCCTTCGTGCATCCGAGGTCCGGACTCGCCGCCCGCTGCGGAGTCGCCATGGTGAATGCCCCGGGGACCATCGATGCCGGGTACCGTGGAGAGATCAAGGTGATCGTGGTCAATCTCGACCCGCGCGAGAGCGTGCGGTTCGAGCGCTACGACCGGGTCGCCCAGATGGTCGTCCAGCAGGTCGAGAAGGTGCGCTTCCAGGAGGTGGCGGAGCTTCCCGAGTCGGCGCGGGCCGAAGGGGGCTTCGGGTCCACCGGCGGCCATGCCGCCGTGGGCGGCACAACGGGTGGGAATGGATACGCTTCGGTCGGTTCCGACCGGGAAGGACGATGACGTGTTCGGACGTCGCCGCAAGCGCAGCGAGGAGGACGTCGAGTCGCTCGACGTGACCTCCGAGGAGTTGGCCGAGGACGCGGAGGACGCGGCGGCCCTCGTCGACGAGGGCGACGAGGAGGCTCCCAGGGTGAGCCTGCCCCCCGCACCGCGTCCCGACGGCCCGTGGGACGTGTCCGAGGTGCGGGAGCCCGGCGAGGGCCGGGTGGACCTCGGCGGCATGTTCGTGCCCGGTGTCGAGGGCATGGAGCTGCGGGTGGAGGTCGCGGGGGACGCGATCGTGGCCGCGACCGTGGTGCTGCGGGACAGTGCCGTGCAGTTGCAGGCGTTCGCCGCGCCCAAGAAGGAAGGCATCTGGGGCGAGGTGCGGGACGAGATCGCCACCGGCATCACCCAGCAGGGCGGTGTGGTGGACGAGGTCGAGGGCCCGCTCGGCTGGGAGCTGCGGGCCCAGGTGCCGGTGCAGCTGCCGGACGGCAAGAACGGCGTCCAGGTGGTGCGCTTCATCGGCGTCGACGGGCCGCGCTGGTTCCTGCGCGGAGTGATCTCCGGGCAGGGTGCCGTGCAGCCCGAGACCGGCAGCCTGCTGGAGGCGATCTTCCAGGACACGGTCGTGGTGCGCGGTGAGGGCCCGATGGCCCCGCGCGACCCGATCGTGCTCAAGCTGCCGAACGACGCGCAGATGGTGCCCGACGGGGTGCAGCAGGAGGAGGCGCAGGGCTCGCGGTTCGCGGGCGGCGCCGACCGGCTCCAGCGCGGTCCGGAGATCACCGAGGTGCGCTGACCGCGGGCCGCGCCGCGTACGTAAGGCCAGGTCCGAAGGGGCCCGGGGAGTCTCCCCGGGCCCCTTCGACTTTTTTCTGTGAATCGTTGAACACCCGTGCCACCGCGGGCGTACTGATGGGCGAGAGACCCCCGGCGCGCCCGCGGCAGTGGGAGAGCGGACGCGACGGGCTCATTTCCTGTCCGACCTCAACGAGGTGAGTGATCAATGTCCCGAGGCCTTCCGTTACTTCATCGCCGGCGGATCGTCGTCGCCGGTGTGATCGGCGGTATCACCTGTGCGTCCGTGGCGGTGGGAGCCGCCATGGCGGGTCAGGACGGCAGCAGCAGCGAGGCGAAGGCGTCGGTCAAGGCCGCGTCCTCCATCAGCTGCCCCGCCGTGGAGGGATCCCTTCCGGAGATCCCCGCGGAGGCCAAGGCGGAGGTTGACCGTAACCTCGCCCTTCTGGACACCCAGCTCGCCGAGGCGAACAAGCGGCTGAGCACCAGCCAGGGCGAGGGCGGCCCGAACTTCGTGCAGAACGCGATCCTCGGTCCGCTGGCGGACAAGCGGAAGTCGACCCTCGACCGCATCGCGATCTCCATCGGGCGCCGGGCCGAGAAGCCGACGGGTCTGGACGCGCTCGCCGAGTGCACGCTGTCCGGCGGTGACGCAGGGGCGGGCACCGAGGCGGGGGCCGGGGCGAGCCCGACGGCCGCCGCGAGCGGCGCGGCGTCGGCCGACCCCGGCGCGGAGGAGTCCGGTGCCGACACGGGCGCCGGTGCGGACGAGGGCGCGGACGCGGGCGCCGGGTCCGGCCAGACGATCAGCTGTCCGGACGTCGCCGGTGAGATCGGCGACGTGCCGGCCGCCGCCCAGGCGGAGGTGGACCGCAACCTCGCCCTCCTGGACACCCAGCTCGGCGAGGCCAACAAGAGACTTTCGACCTCCGCGGGCGAAGGCGGCCCGAACTTCGTGCAGAACGCGATCCTGGGCCCGCTGGAGGACAAGCGGAAGTCCACGATCGACCGCATCAAGATCTCATTCTCCCGCCAGGGCTCGACCGCCCCCTCCGGTCTTGACGCTCTGGCGGGCTGCTCGCTCGCATCCGGCTGAGTCCCCGGCGTAAGGCTCGGCTGATGTGAGCGTTCTACCGGTGGGCCGTACTTTTCTCTGCGGAGTACGGCCCACCGGCTATTTCCCGTGCGCGGGTTCGTACGCGCGGGCCCCGGCGTCAGGGAGGCGTCAAGACGGCGCCCGGCGCCGTAAGGGAGCCGTCAACGGCGGGCTCACGCGCCCTCCGCAGGGGTTTCCTCAAGAGGACAGCACGCCACCGATCCTCTAGGAGCCCACGATGGCCGATCCGGCCTTCGTCGTCGCCACGCTCGCGGTCGTCGCGCTGGTGGCCCTCGTCGCCAAAGGGGTGACGAAGCTGTGACCGCCGAGAACGTCGTCGGCCCGGTCGTGGCCGTCGCGCTGTTGGGCTATCTGGTCCTCGCCCTCCTCTTCCCCGAGAGGTTCTGAGGGCGACATGAGTTCCCTCACCGCCTCCGGTTCCGGCGTCGACCCGGACATCTCGCCCGCGTACGCCACCCTCCAGGTGACCCGCGTGGCCCGGGCCAACGGGCTGCCCCGCGCCGAGGCCGCCCGGCCGGTCGAGGACCACACCGCGGGCCGCGCGCTCGGCTTCCTCGGCGAGCCGCGGGTCAACGTGCTGGAGCTGAACCTCGCACTCCACCAGCTGGAAAAATAGGCGAACGAGGAAAATGGGGTCATGGGACGCGGCAAACTCCGGATCTACCTCGGCGCGGCGCCGGGCGTCGGCAAGACCTACGCGATGCTGTCCGAGGGGCACCGGCGCGTCGAGCGGGGCACGGACCTCGTGGTCGGCTTCGTGGAGCACCACGGCCGCCGCCGCACCGAGGTGATGATGGCCGGTCTGGAGGAGGTGCCGCGCCGGGAGCTGGAGTACCGGGGCGCCGCCTTCACCGAGATGGACGTCGACGCGGTGCTCGCCCGCCGCCCCGGCGTCGCGCTCGTCGACGAGCTGGCCCACACCAACGTCCCCGGTTCCCGCAACACCAAGCGCTGGCAGGACGTCGAGGAGCTGCTGAAGGCCGGGATCGACGTCGTCTCCACGGTCAACATCCAGCACCTGGAGTCGCTGGGGGACGTGGTCGAGTCGATAACGGGCGTACGGCAGCGGGAGACCGTGCCCGACGAGGTGGTGCGCCGCGCCGACCAGATCGAGCTGGTCGACATGTCGCCCCAGGCGCTGCGCCGTCGCATGGCGCACGGCAACATCTACGCGCTCGACAAGGTCGACGCCGCGCTGTCCAACTACTTCCGGCCCGGGAACCTCACCGCGCTGCGCGAGCTGGCCCTGCTGTGGACGGCCGACCGGGTCGACGA